>NZ_JBSFGJ010000560.1:0-5353 GCF_053596515.1 Nonomuraea sp. NPDC001684 | reverse complement strand
CGCCGCCCACGACCTGCGTTCGCAGCGCGGTCGCCCGCTGGATCCCGAGACCGGGCCCACAGCCCGGACGGAGGACGCCCAAGGGCCGGCCTCCGATCCACCGCATGAGCTGTACCGGCCGGTGGACGGGGCGAATGCGGAAGGTCACTCCGGCGCCGTCTGGTCGGTGGCCTTCCATCCGGACGGGCGCATCCTGGCCAGCGGCGGCGGCGACGGGACCGTGCGGCTGTGGGACACGGTGACGGGCAGGCCGTGGCGGGAGCCTCTGCTGGGCCACACGGGTGCGGTCGTGGCGGTGGCCTTCCATCCCGACGGGGATCTGGTGGCCAGTGGCGGCAGCGACAAGACGGTACGCCTGTGGACGATCGACGGGCTGCGACCGGTGGGTGATCCGTTGCACGGCCATGCCGGCACTGTCTGGTCGGTGGCCTTCCACCCGAACGGGCACGTCCTGGCCAGCGGCGGCATCGACGGCACCGTGAGATTGTGGGACATCACCACGGGAAGGCCGGTGCGGGGGCCGCTCATCGACCATGACGGCGCCGGCTGGGCCCTCGCCTTCGACCTCGACGGACGCCTGCTGGCCAACGGCGGGGACGACGGCATGGTCCGGTTGTGGAACACGACGTCCGGGCAGCCGGTCAGTGAGCCGTTGGCAGGTCACAGCGGCGCGGTCGTGACGGTGGCCTTCCACCCGGACGGGCACGTCCTGGCCAGCGGCGGCGACGACGAGACGGTGCGGTTGTGGGATCCCGCGTCGGGACGCGCCACGGCCGACCCCTTCGTCGGCCACATCGGCCCGGTCCGGTCGGTGGCCTTCCATCCGGGAGCGGACCTGGTGGCCAGTGCCGGCGATGACGGGTTGGTCCGGTTGTGGCAGCTCGATTCCGGAGAACAGGTGGGGCGGCCTCTCGACGGCCACACCGGTCCCGTCCGGGCCATCGCCTTCCACCCGCACGGGCATCTGCTCGCCACCGCGGGCGCCGACAGGAAGGTGCGGTTGTGGGAGAGCACTCAGCCGCCCGACCACCAAGTGCTGTACCGGCGCATCGACAACCTGCGCGCCCGCTTGCGCGGGTCGAATCCATAGAGGCGGTCGCCGGGCGAACGCGTCGGGATCCGTACCGAGGTGGTGATCATCCGTTTCTGATCCTGGCGGCGAGGAATCGCATGTCCAGCATGCTCTGGGAGAAGGCGACGCCGGTGAGCTTCTTCGCCAGCGCGAACGATCGCTGGAACGTGGCGTGGCCGCCCGGGCCCGTCCGGTCGCGGTTGAGACTCAGCCCTACCTCCCACATCTCAAGAATCAATCGGTCAGGATCGCTGCCCATGCGTACATAAGGGGAGAGCTGGTTGAAGCAGGTGATCTCTTCGCCGTCGATCGCATAGGTGAAGTAGTCGTCGGCGTGGAGGTTTCGGCTGATCGACACGACCTCGGTCCCTTGGGCGAGAGTCGGCAGCAGGCGGTTGAAGGCGGCTGATCCTGTCCAGAGTTGGACGAGCACCGTCCAGCCCGCCGTCTCAAGTGCGCCCACGTAGTCGCTGCGCAGGTTGTCGGCGTCGATGCACTCCATCGTTCGTTCCTGGAGACCGTCGAAGGTCACCTGCTCGATGTCGCCGGGCCCTGCGCCGAGGCGGGTCAGCGCTTCGCGAGGGGTGAGGGACCGGGCGAAGGACACACACGAGACGTCATGGAACGGGCCGTACGTGGCCAGCCAGTCGAAGTCCTTGTACGCGTCTCGCACTACAGCGCTCCCGTGATCAGTTGCCGGACATCATCGCAATGATCTCCGAGAGGCGCGGACGACCGGTCGGCGCTGGGAGCGGGCACCGAAAGAGCCGTTGCTGATGACAGGTGGCGGCAACGGTGCGACTGTGAAGGCAGGGCGACCTGCTGGAGGAGATCGTGGAACACCCCGAGCTGACCACGGACATGGTTCTCGCCGCCGTCCGGGATCATGGATTCGCGGCCTATGACGTCCTGGTCAAGGACTTCCCGTCGGACGTGGTGGTCGCGGAGTTCACGAAGGCGGCCAGGTCGGGCTTCACCACCTTCGGCGTAGGGGTGCACCTGGCGTCGTTGACGGACAAGGGGCGGGAGCGTCTCGGGTAGGCACAGTCTGCGGAGTTCTGCGGGGCGCCGGATGCCGGGGTGACGGCACAACGAACCGGGGCGGTCGGGGCGGAGTGATCGTCCGCCGTGCTGTGGTGACGGCGCTCGCGGGCGCCGCCACCACAGCCGTTGACTCTGGTATGGATCAGGTGCTTCGTGCCAGTGGCTCCTGGCTGGTTTCCGGGGTGATCGCGACGTTGCCACCGGAGAGGACCGCGACGACCGGCCCCGGCGGCAGGTGCGCCTGGTGGGCGAGGTAGGCGGCGGTGGCCACCGCGCCGCTGGGTTCGGCGCGTTCCCCCAGCTCCCGGTGGAGCAGGCCGGCGGCGGCGTCGATGGCGTCCTCGGTCACGGTCACCATGTCGTCCACGTACCGGTGGACGTGCTCCCAGGCCAGGGCGCCCAGCACCGGCGCGCGCAGGCCGTCGGCCCGCGTGCGGTAGGTCAGCTCCACCGGCCACGCCGTGCGCGTGCCCGACCGGAAGCTGGCCGTCCCGTCGGCGGCCAGCTCGGGCTCGACGCCAATCACCCGGATCGCCGGGTCGGCGGCCTTGACGGCGACCGCGATCCCCGCCAGCAGGCCGCCGTTGCAGACGGGCACCAGGACGGTCCCCGCGTCCGGCAGGTCCAGGCAGATCTCGGTCCCGGCGCTGCCGTGCCCGGCGATGACGTCGAACGCGTCGGAGCCGATCACCGTCGCGCCGAACCGGTCGGCCAGCGCCAGGCACGCCTCCTCCCGCAGCGCGGGCGGGACGATCACCACCTCCGCGCCGAGCCGGCGCGCGGCGCTGACCTTCAGCTCGGGCGCCGTGTCCGGCAGGACGACGGTCGCCCGCACCCCGTGTTCGGCGGCGGCGTAGGCGATGGCCTGGGCGTGGTTGCCCGACGACTGCGCCACCACGTGCCGGACGCCGCGCCCGGCCAGCCGGCCCACGGCGTTGGCCGCGCCGCGCACCTTGAAGGAGCGGGTGGGCTGCCGGTTCTCCGGCTTGACCCAGAGCCGTTCGCCGGGCAGCCGCAGCAGCGGCGTGCGCCGGACGTACGGCGCGATGCGGTCACCGGCCGCCCGCACGTCGGCCGCGGTGACCAGCCGCGCGCCCGCCGCCCCCTCCGTTTCCATGGGCTCAGCACTCTCGCTCATGCGCTCAGCACCCTCTCCTGGATGGCGTCCAGGTCGGCCGCGGCCTCCGAGGGCGGGGCGGCGTCCGGGACGAGGTCCTCCAGGTGGTGCAGCGGCCGGTGCCGGAGCCCCAGCAGCCCCCACAGCACCAGGAACACGCCGCTGGCCAGCAGCACCACCCCGGCGCCCCCGCCGGGGCCGGTGGCGAACCGTCCGGCCCAGTCCGCCAGCGGGCCGGCGGAGAGGAAGCCGATCGGCTGCATGGCCGTGGCGATCATGATGTTCACCGCGAGCACCCGCCCCTGCAGCTCCGGCCCCACCTTGACCTGGATGATCGACAGCCAGTGCGCGTTGCCGATGCTCATGCACGCCAGCCGGACGAACAACCCGGCCGCGACCAGCCACACGACCGGCCACACGCCCATCAGCACCACGCCGATCCCGGAGCCGACGACGAAACCGATCATGCCGGTCGCCCGCCGCCGGGTGCCGCCCCACACCAGCACCACGCCGGTGCCCACGGCCGCGCCGACGCCGCCGACGGCGGTCACCGCGCCGAGGTCGGCCGAGTCGCCGATGGCCAGCACGACCGGGGTGACCAGCACCCACATCAGCGCGGTGCAGAAGTTCACCACCGCGAAGTAGAGCGCCATCACCATCAGCGGCCGCCGCCGGCGCAGGAACCGCCACCCGCCGGTGAGCGCCGCCGTGAACGTCTCCTCGCGCCGGTGGAACAGCCGGTCGGGGAAGCGCACCAGCAGCAGTGTCAGCACCCCGACCGCGAACGTGGCCACGTCCACGGCCACCACCGCCGACAGCCCGAACAGGCCGATCAGCGCGCCGCCCGCGAGCGGCGCGACCACGTTGCCCGCGCCGAAGCCCACGTTGGCCAGCGCGTTGGCCTGCGGCAGGTACGGCTTGGGCACCAGCTGCGCGATAGCCGCCAGCCAGGCGGGCTGCTGGAACGCCGACACGACCGAGGTCACGCCCACGATGAGGCAGACGTTCCAGAACTCCAACCGATCGGTGGTCAGCAGCAGCACCAGCGCCACCATGGCGATCCCGGACAGCGCGTCGCAGGCCAGCATGATCTTGCGCCGGTCCACCCGGTCGGCCAGCGCGCCGCCCAGCGGGGTGAGCAGCACGGCCGGGATCTGCGCCAGCATCGTGATCAGCGCCAGATCCAGGATCTCGCCGCTGCGCTGGTAGGCCCACACGCCGAGCGCGAACGAGCTCAGCGCCGTGCCCAGCGCCGAGACGATCTGCCCGCCCGCGACGGTGTAGAAGGACCCCAGTCTGGTGCGTTCGGGCGGGCGCACCGGATCGGGCAGCGTTCCGGCCGCCCAGCGGGTCAGGTGCGCCAGCACGACGGCGGCCAGCGGCTCGGCCTGGTGGCGCAGGAAGTAGTGGCCGGCCCTGGGCAGCACGGCCCGCTCCACCCGCGGCGCGAACGCCGCCCACTCGGTGTGGCGCTCCTCGTGCAGCTCGGTGGCGCGGTCGCGTTCCCCGACCAGACTCAGGATCGGGGCGCGCAGCGGCGTGCCCTCGCCGGCCAGCTCCTGGCCGAACCACTCCTGCGCCTGGTCGGCGTCGTGCCGCATGGCCCGTACGGCGGTGCGTTTGGCGGCCTCGTCCATGTCGTCGAGCAGCCCGCCGGAGGCGCGCAGCGCGTCGCGGAACATCCGGTCGGACACCCAGCGGTCGCCGCCGAACAGCCGCCTGACCATGCCGGGCAGCCGCGCGGCCGGGAAGCTGGCGGCGGCGATCACGCCCAGCACGGGCACGCCGTCGGCCTCCAGCTTGCGCGCGAGCGCGACGGCGGGCGCGGAGCCCACGCAGTGGCCGTAGATCGCGACCGGGCCGGACGCGGTCGCCGCCACTTCGGCGGCCAGCACGTCCACCAGCTCCGCCAGGGGCAGCGGCAGCTCGTCGGGTCTGGCGGGGTCGTGGCCGGGCAGCTCGACCGAGAGCACCTCGACCCGGTCTCCGAGTGCGGCCGCCAGCGGCTGGTAGACCGCCGCCGACCCGCCGCCGTACGGCACGCAGAGCAAGGTGAACTCGCTGGCCGGGCCGCCGCCCAGGCGGTGCAGCAGGCCGCCGCCGCTCTCCTGGCCGAGGAA
>NZ_JBSFGJ010000559.1:0-5370 GCF_053596515.1 Nonomuraea sp. NPDC001684 | reverse complement strand
CCCTGGTCGGGCGCGGCCTGCCGACCGGCCCCGAGCCGCCGCACCGCGACCCGGCCCAGCTCGGGCAGTGGCTCAAGGACACCTACGCCCTCGCCGCGATCTCCGGCGCGTGGAGCGCCGACCAGATGGCCAAGCTGTACGAGGCGCTGCGCCGCGTCCCGGCCGCCGACCGTCCGGCGCTGCGCGGCGTCGAGATCCAGCGGGTGAACGTCCTGCGGTCCGACGACGGCCACAACAAGGGCAGTTTCAGCTACGACCGAGGCCCCTGGACCGGTTCGCCCGGCACGCTCAAACTGGCGGACGCGATCTTCGAGGAGGACGACATCGGCTTCTACGGCGGCCTCACCTCGCCCGCCTGCCCACCGAGCGTACGCGGCATCCTGCACGAGGTCGGCCACGCCGTGGAGAGCGCGGCGTGCCGGTACGACTCCCGCGACAACGCGGCCCGGGTCGTCGAGAGCATCGGCGGGCCGCGCTACCCAGCTCCGCAGCGCGTCCCGGAGAACCGGGTGACCGACGCCATCCAGCTCCGGACCGACAACAAGGCGCTGAACGAGCTCGCCACCGGCCTGGCGAGCGGCGCCCCCATCACGCAGTTCAACGCCCTGGCCGACACGATCGAGAAGCTCCAGGGATGGATCACGGCCGCCCGGGACGGGACCTACCAGCCGGAGGAGGCGTTCGCCGAGGTCAAGGCCGAGGTGACCGGGACGCTCACGCTCGACCAGTGGCGGAGTTACCGGCAGGAGATCGTGCGGTGGTGCGACGCGCAGATCTCCGAGGCCCGGTGGCGGCGGACCTACGTGACGCCGCAGGGCCGGCCGATCACCCCGTGCCTGCGGGACTTCGTCCAGTTCGTGCACAACGGCGGCGTGGCCAGGAACCTCACGACGTACGCGGAGACGTCGTTCGGGGAGCTGTTCGCGGAGGCGTACTCGTTCTGGATCGCGGACCCCGACGCCGTGGCGCGGCACGACGCGCGGCTGCGCACGTACTTCGACGAGGGCCGATACCGCCAGGGGAACTGAGCTCGGATTCTGCCCAGCAGAGTTTGGGGTTCCTCATCGCGTTACGCCCGCACCATGGGTCCTATGAGCAGCCCACCCTCCCCGTACGGCTCCGCGCGGCCGACGGGCCGGACCAGCCCGCCGTCACCCCCGCGCTCGAAGAGCTCTACCGCGGCTTCGAGCGGGAACTGCTCGTGCCGCTGTGGACGGAGATCGGCGACCTGATGCCGGCGCATCCGCGCTCGCGCGCGGTGCCGCACCTGTGGCGCTGGGCGAATCTGCGGCGGCTCGCCGCCCAGGCCGGCGACCTGGTCCCGGTCGGCCGCGGCGGCGAGCGGCGGGCCGAGCGTCGAGAAAACCCTGGGCCGGGCACTCCCAGCCGACTACAAGATCCTTATTGACACCTACGGGCCCGGCAGCTTCTGGGATTTCCTACGCCTCTACCAGCCCACGCCACCACCGAATGGGTTGACCTCACCGGCCCCATGCCCACTGTGATCCGTGGCCAACTGGAGGATGACCGCGCACCGGAGAAGAACGCCGTCCCCTACGACCCCCAGCACCTGTTCGCCGTAGGCGTCACCGACAACGGCGAATCCCTCTTCTGGATCATCGATCCTGAAGACAGCCCCGAGCAGTGGACCATGGCCGTCAACGAAGCCCGCGGGCCCCCGCTGGTTCATCTACGACGGAACCCTCACCCAGTTCCTCGCCGCCCTGCCGGCCAAGACCACCAGCGTCCCGATGTTCCCCGACGACCTTCAGACGCTGGGCTCCTTCTTCCGCCCCGATCCCTGAGCACCCAGGACCCACCGAACGAAGGTGGCGGGGGTGGCATCGTCAGCTGGCGAGAGTCATGGCCAGAAGTCCCACGGGACGCCGCGTTGATCGACAGCACCGGTCCGACCGTACGGCCACGCGCGCGCTCGGTCGCCCCCAGCGGAGGCTTGGAGGCACAACATGCCTCGCTGCAATTCCACGATGCTCGTCTACGCTGAGCCCCGGCCGTGTCCCCACATGCCGATCATTGAGCCGTCAGCTGGGCCCTTGGGCCTGCCTCGCCACTGCGGCGCGAAGCGTCACACCGAACTGGTCTGGTGCGTCCAGCCATGGATGGTGCCCCGCGTTGGGGATGATGATGGTTTCGCAGTTGAGGCGGGTTCCGAGACGTTGCAGAGCCTCAGCCGGGCGGCTGTCTCCGGCCCCGCCGATGATCATCGCGCCGGGTGGCAGATGCTCGCGAAGTTCGTCCACGTGTGCTTCGAGCGGGTCGGCTTTCTTCGCTGCGTTGAGCTGGGCGTTCATCGCGTAGTTGATGGGCCGCAGCGTGCGGGCTGAGGCCAGCGCCCAATCCCATGCCCGAGTTCGGTCGGCGTGATCAGTAAGCCACGACAGCGTGAGATACTCGATCTCCTCGGCGTCGGTGCGCGGCTCGATCGCATCGAGTTCATCGAGCCTGGCCTGCTGCTCGTCAGTGCGTCGTGCTCGCTGTGCTGCTTGGTCGGCTTCCCGCCAGGGATCGAGGAAGGGGCCGGCGATCTGGATCAGTCCGGCCACGCGCTCGGGATGGGCCAGCAAGAAGTAGCCGGCCATGCTGGTTCCGAACGAATGCCCCACCAGAACAACCTGGTCGTGTCCCCACGCATCGAGCAGCAACGCCAAGTCGTCGACATGACGGGCGATCGTGTGCTTTCCCTCCCAGCACGAGCCACCGGTACCGCGCTGGTCGTAGCGGTGGACCAGGCACAGGTCGTCGATGATGCCGGCGACCGGGGCGAGGTAGTCGGGAACTCCTGGCCCGCCGTGCACCATGACCACGGGGAATCTCTGAGGGATGACCGAGCCCGTGGTCCACGTGCGTAGCTGCGTACCGTCATCCAACTCGATCATGGCCGCGGTCATGGACGTGAGTGTAAGGAGGAGTCGCTTCATGCGTCGGCTCATCACGGCAGCGGCACTCGCGCTCACCCTCACCGCCGGCATGACGCTCGCGGGAACAGGCCCAGCGCTAGCCGGGGAATGCACCCCATCGGAATGTGAGGCGAGGTCTGGAACCACACCAACTGGCTGATCCGGATCACCGACAACTGGGGCGGCGTCAACGACTCCCGCACCTGGCACTGGCTGAACCCGGGGCAGGGCGGCCACGACGAGAACGGAATCGGCCTCAAGGACGTCGACGGCTTCTACATTCCCACCAACTGCAAGTACACGACGCTGGACACTCCGTACGGCATCCTCATCCAGGGCCCCGGCTGGATCAAGATCCACGACTGGCAGTGGGTCGACATCACCAGAATGGAGTGCTAGACGAGTAAGTCCCAAGTCTGATCGGTGATTGGGCGGCGGGCCAGCCGGTTGCTCGGTCATGCCAGATGGCGGCCGTCAGCATCAGGATGCGCCCGCAGGTCACCCGGCGCGGCAGGGGGCCGACCAATGGAGACAGACGGGGAGCCGGCTTTTCGCATCCAGCACCACCCGATCACGCAACGGCTCCTCAAGCGGGACGACGCCCTCGCCAGATGCGCCAACGCCCAGGCACAGGCCGGCGCTGACGCGCTCCTGGACCTCAATTCCGAGGACCACGACGTCGGGCCGCTCGTCGGCCCGCAGGTGGACGGTCGGCCTCTCGTGGCTGTTGCAGAGGCCGTATTCATAGCTCACCCGCAGGGTGCGCTCGTCGAGCACCTCGAAGCCTGTGATGTCAGGGGGCAGGTGGTCGCCGACAGCGTCCTCGACGGTGCCGAGCGTGGCCCGGTCGACCGCAACGTGGTCGATCGGGCCGGGCAGGTTCGAGAAGTACAGCCGCCACGCCGGGACGGTGGCCATGCCGCGCAGGGTCCGCATGCGCATGGTCGTGAAGGTGGCAGCGGTCAGCTTGTACGCCCGATCGTCCTGGGCGGAGGCCTCCTCTTCGTAGGGGGACAGCGTGATCAGCGCCTGGCGCGCACTGATCACGGGGACCTGCATGGTGGAGCCGTCGTCCCAGCGGATCCGCGCCTTGTTCGGGGCCGCGGGCAGCGGGCCGGCCACGGCGAAGCCGTACTCCTCGTCACTGCCGATCTGCTTCTCCACGTCCTGCGGCATCTTGCTCAGGCCCTCCGTCGGGACGAAGCCGTCGCGCCAGATCTCTGCCGCGCCGCTGGTCCGCCAGGTCCAGACGGCACGGGCGGCGTGGTCATCGAAGGCGAGCTGTCCGATAAGGAGGTTCCCGCCGCTGACGAGCAGAGTCATTGTCAGGAGCGTCACGACCAATCGCAGCATCCGAAGATTATCGAGGGTTCCTGGGACCGACGATGGCCGGACTTAGGACGCGCACCCTGGCTGGCGGCACAGTCCGGCTTCGCGTTACCGGGCCCTGGTTGTGATCTCCTCCAGCCACCGCCGCGCCGCGGTGCAGCCGGTCTGCGTGGCCTGGCATTCCGGGCAGCGGCACCCGTACTGGCTGTAGGTCCATGGACAGCCGTGTCGCAGGGCGGGATCGCGGCCGTCCATCAAGGCCGAGTACAGCAGGTGCCGGAACTCCTCGTTCCAGCGGGCCCGCCCGTAGGCGACCTCGTCGGGCAGCCCGCGCTCTTCCATGGCAGTGGCCAGCGGGACGCCACGGGCCATCGCTTGGAGGACCTGTGCGCGCATGTCAACGGGGAACACGGCGTCCATGCTCTTGCGGCGCCAGATGATCGTCCGGTGCATACGCGCTCCTCAGGACCGTCGGTCTGCTCGTTGCTCCACTTAGCTTGGGTGCCTTGCGAGCGTCAGGCAGGTGAGACATGGGCACGCTCGACGTACGTGCCTTACAGATATCCAATGGATGTGAGACACGTGCGGGACGTTGGTCATGCGTCTCGAAACCGGGCGATGTCCCACTTGACGGGGTCGACCGACGCGAGCGCGGTCGGCTCGCCACCGGCCCGGCCGTCGGCGCGCTGCCCGCGGGCCGACGGCCGGGCCGGTGAGGGCCTGCGAGCCGGCCCGGGTCAGCGGACTCCCTGGGTCTTCTAGCCCGAGGGCGTCATCAAACCCTTCAGACTCCTCCTGTAGGTCCGGGTCACGGTCTTTCCCATCAGCGCTGTCATTTCCAGCGTCGGAACCCGCCCTCGGAGTTGATCACCTGTCCGGTGATCCACGCCGCTTCGTCCGAGGCGAGCCAGCGGACCAGGCGAGCCACCTCCTCCGGCCGACCCCACCGGCCCGCGGGCAAGGCGCCGGCGAGCTGCCGGGTCAGTTCGGGGCTGGCCCACCCAGTATCAACCGGACCGGGATTGACGGTGTTGACGGTGATGCCGCGATCGACGAGCGCCTCGGAGAGACTGGCGGTCATCTGGTGGATCGCGCCCTTGCTGATCGCATACGGCAGCTCGGT
>NZ_JBSFGJ010000558.1:0-5374 GCF_053596515.1 Nonomuraea sp. NPDC001684 | reverse complement strand
GCTTGACGCCGGCCGCCTTGACGTTGTCGCGCACCTGCTCGGGGCGGGTGGCGCCGACGATGGCGCTGGAGACGTTCGGGTTCTGCAGCACCCAGGCCACGGCGAGCTGGGCCATGGTCAGGCCGAGGTCGTCCGCGATCGGCCGCAGCTCCTGCACGCGGGTGAGCACGTCGTCGTTCATGTACCGCGCGATCATGGCGCTGCCGCTCGCGTCGGTCGCCCGCGAGCCCTGCGGAGGCTGCTGGCCGGGCAGGTACTTGCCGGTGAGCACGCCCTGCGCGATCGGCGACCAGACGATCTGGCCGAGGCCCTCGCGCTCGCTCAGCGGCACGACCTCCGCCTCGATGACCCGCCACAACATCGAGTACTGCGGCTGGTTCGACACGATCCGGTCGAAGCCCATCTCGTCGGCGATCTTCAGCGCGCGGCCGATCTGCTCGGCCGTCCACTCGCTGACGCCGACGTAGAGCACCTTGCCCTGACGTACGAGGTCGTCGAACGTCTTGAGGGTCTCCTCAAGGGGCGTCTCGTTGTCGAAGCGGTGAGCCTGGTACAGGTCGACGTAGTCGGTCTGGAGGCGGCGCAGCGAGGCGTTGATCGACTCGGTGATGTGCTTGCGGGACAGCCCGCGGTCGTTCTTGCCGGGGCCGGTGGGCCAGTAGACCTTGGTGAAGATCTCCAGCGACTCCCTGCGGACGCCCTTGAGCGCCCGGCCGAGCACCTCCTCGGCTTTCGTCCCCGCGTAGACGTCGGCGGTGTCGAAGGTGGTGATGCCCTCGTCGAGCGCCGCCTGCACGCAGAGCTTGGCGGCGTCCTCCTCGACCTGGGAGCCGTGGGTGAGCCAGTTGCCGTAGCTGATCTCACTGACCATGAGACCGCTGCGGCCGAGGTGTCGGAATTCCATACGTTCGACCTTAGAGCGTCACATGAGCCGATTCGATTCGGGATAGGGTGCGCGACGTGCTCAAGCTCGTCCGCCAGGCTCTCACCGCGGCCGTCCTGATCGCCCTCGCGGTGCGGTTGCGCCGCCGGGCCCGCCTGCCGCGGGCCGAGCCGCCGCCGTCCGTCCCGGCGCCCGCACCGCGGCGCCGACGTGCGGGAACGGTCCTGTCGTGGCTGGTCATCGCGGTCGTCGTGACGCTCACGCTGGGGTTCGCCCTGATGGGGACGTCGGTGCAGCGCGGCGCCCTGGCCCTCGTGCGTGCCGTCACCGAACAGCAGGAACCGCCCCCGGCCGGCCCCGAGCCCGTGACGCCCGTGACGCCTATGACGGCAGTGACGCCTGTGGAGCCGCCGGCCGAGCCCGTGGCGACCGCGCAGCCCACCCCCGCCGCCTCCGCCGCCCAGGCGCCCAACTGCGCGCCCCGGCGCCGCCCGATCGACCCCCGCAGGGTCGCGCCCGACGTCAAGCGGGCCGTGGACGTCCAATGGCGGCGCATCGAACGCTGGCTCAGGAGCAACGCCCCCCGCACCTACCGCACGCTCGGCGGCCCGGTCAGGGCGCGCACGATCGCCGTGGCCGAGTCGCAGATGGGCGTGGACTTCCCCGACGCCCTGCGCGCCTCCCTGCTGCGCCACAACGGCGCGCGCGGCGCCGGCGTCCTGGGCTTCCGCCCCGGGGTCGGCGACCACCTCACCGTCCGCGGCATCAGGGACGCCTGGCGCGAGATGTGCGCCCGCCGTCCGGCCGGGTCCTGGGACGGCCTGCTGATCCCGATCCTGTCCTACACGGCCGCCGACGGCGCCACGGCGTACGCCACCGTGAGCTCGGCCGACGGGACGGTGTCCGGGGTCACGGGCAGGCGGCTGCGGTCGTCGTACACGCTGCTGCGGACCGTCGCCGACGCCCTCGAACGGGGCGGCGCGATCGACGGCCGCCGCCCCGTGGTCACCGGCGGCGTCCTGCGCTGGAAACCGGCCCGCTGAGCGGGGACGCACGGCGAAAGGCGGGAAGCACGAGTGCCCACCACCGGACGGTGATGGGCACGCGAACGTCGCCGATAAGTCGTTTTCCCGAAAAATCGGGAAAACGGGGCTACTTCTTGGGCGGCGCGGGCTTCCCGCCCGGCAGCACCGTGGGCGGCGGGAACCGCAGCTTGCGGATCTGCAAAGCGCGCATGGCCGCGTAGAAGCCGACGCCCTTCACGCTCTCGTTCGGGAACTTGGCCGCGACCTCCTTCTTCACCTTCCACGCCACGTAGAGGGAGGTGGCCAGGACGCCGACCATCATGATCGGCCAGCCGACCGCGATCACGATGTTGAGCACCTTGGCGCGGATCTCGATCGGCCACGGGATCCAGGTCGCCAGCAGGATCAGTAGCGAGAACGGCAGGAAGTACTGGCTGGGCAGGCGCCGCGAGTCGACCCAGTCGCGCGCGAACTTGCGCCCTGGACCCTTGTCGCGAACCGGAAGATAACGCTCGTCACCTGCGAGCATGCCCTTGCGGGCCCGGTCGCGCTCGGCGGCCTGCTTGGCGCGCATCTGCCGATAGGCCTCCTTGCGGTCCTTCGGCGCGGAGACCGGCTGGCGTCGTCTGCCCTCGGCATCCCGGCGCTTGGGTGTGGGACGACCTTTACCCTGGGGCTTAGGATCGTCAACGGGGACGGGGGTGTCGTCCTCGGAGGTTTGGGATCGGCGTCGCAACACACGTCAACCCTACCTGGACTGCAACTTAGTGACGCCCCCGTGCGTTATGCGTAGGGTAATCCCAAGGCGGCTGCGCTGCATTGGGTGAACACCAGCACGACCTAGAAGGGGACGGCCGACGCGCATGAGCGTGATGAAGAGACTTTCGATGATCTTCAAGTCCAAGGCCAACAAGGCCCTGGACAAGATGGAGGATCCGCGCGAGACGCTTGACTACTCCTATCAGCGGCAGCTCGAGTTGCTGCAGAAGGTGCGTCGAGGGGTGGCCGACGTGGCCACCTCGCGCAAGCGGGTAGAACTGCAGATCAACGGCCTGGAGGCGCAGGCCAGGCGGTACGAGGACCAGGGCCGCAAGGCGCTGTCCGTCGGGCGCGAGGACCTCGCGCGCGAGGCCCTGCAGCGGCGGTCCAATCTGCAGGGGCAGATGGCCGACCTCAAGGTCCAGCACGACAACCTGCAGGCCGAGGAGGAGAAGCTGACCACGGCTTCCCAGCGGCTGCAGGCCAAGGTCGACTCCTTCCGCACGAAGAAGGAGACGATCAAGGCGACCTACACCGCCGCCGAGGCCCAGACGCGCATCAACGAGGCGTTCTCCGGCATCTCCGAGGAGATGGGCGACGTCGGCCTGGCGATCCAGCGCGCCGAGGACAAGACGGCGCAGATGCAGGCCCGCGCGGGCGCGATCGACGAGCTGCTGGCCAGTGGCGCGCTCGACGACTTCAGCGGCACCCGCGGCGACGACATCCAGGCCGAGCTCGACCGCATGGGCGGCGGCATGGACGTCGAGCTGGAGCTGGCCCGGATGAAGGCCGAGCTGGGCCAGGGCCCGGCGCCCAAGAGCGCCATCGAGCAGGGGCAGCCCCAGCAGCAGGCCCAGCCGCAGCAGGGTCACACCCAGCAGCTGCGTCAGCCCGGGGAGAACGCATGATCGTCAGAATCATGGGCGAGGGCCAGGTCGAGATCTCGCCGGACGACATCGCGGTGCTCAACGAGCTCGACAGCGAGCTGGAGGCCGCCATCGAGACCGGTGACGAGGGGGCCTTCCGCGTCAAGCTGCACGCGTTGCTCGACAAGGTGCGCCATGTGGGCAAGGCGCTTCCCGACGACAGCCTTGAGCCGTCAGAGCTGATCCTTCCCCCCGCGGACGCCTCGATCGAGGAGGTCCGGGAGATGCTGGGCGACCAAGGCCTCATCCCGGGCTGAGTCCCGTGGGCACGCGGTTCGCGTCCGACAGCGGCCTGACCCGCCGCATGGTCGTGACGATGTTCCTGCTGGGGCTGCTCTACGTGGCGTTTGTCGGCGTGCTGATCGCCCTCGGCGTGCGCGCGCTGACCGTGCTGGTGCTCGCCGGGGGGCTGCTGCTGGTGCAGTACTTCCTGTCCGACCGCATCGCCCTGTTCGCGATGCACGGACGGGAGGTCTCCCCACAGGAGGCCCCCGAGCTCCACGGCCTGATCGACCGGCTGTGCGCGCTGGCGGACATGCCCAAGCCGCGGGTGGCGATCGCCGACTCCGACGTCCCCAACGCCTTCGCCACCGGGCGTAACCAGAAGCGGGCCGTCGTCTGCGTGACGACGGGGATCCTGCGCCGCCTGGAGCCTCAGGAGCTCGAAGGCGTCCTGGCGCACGAGTTGTCGCACGTCGCCCATCGCGACGTCGCCGTCATGACGATCGCCTCGTTCCTCGGCATCGTCGCCGGGCTGATGACGAGGTTCGCCCTGTACGCCGGCTTCGGCGGACGCCGGGACAACGGCCAGGGCGGCGTGCCGGTCGGGCTGATCATCATGTTCGTCTCGCTCGTCGTGTACGCCGTCAGCTTCCTGCTCACCAGGGCCCTGTCGCGCTACCGCGAGCTGGCCGCCGACCGGGCCGGAGCCCTGCTCACGCAGCGTCCCTCGGCCCTGGCCAGCGCGCTGACCAAGGTCACCGGCGACATGGCCCGCATCCCGACCACCGACCTGCGCGAGGCGGCGCCGTTCAACGCCTTCTACTTCGCCCCGGCTCTGGCCAGGGGGGAGACGCTGGCGAACCTGTTCTCCACGCATCCGCCGCTGGAGCGCCGGCTCGAACTCCTCGCGTCCATCTCCAAGCAGCTCGGAAGGGGCTGAGGCACGCATGGGCTGGCTCGACTCGCTGCTGGGCCGGTCCAAGCCGGTCAAGCCCAACCTCGACGCGCTGTTCGCGCTGCCGTCCGCCGCCGTGACGCTCCAGGCCGCGACCGGTCTCGTCCCCACCGGTCTCGGCTCGGTGTCGTTCAGGGCCGCGGAGGGCGGCGCGTTCGCCACGCTGGAGAGCGACGTCAAGGCGCTGCTCGGCGGGCGCGTCGAGGAGTCCGACGACGGCTACGGCTACACCTGGCTGCTGGTCCGCCGCGCGCCGGACGACGTCAGCGACCTGGTCACCGAGCTGCACGCGGTCAACTCCTCGCTGGAGTCGGCCGGGTTCGGGCCCTCGCTGCTGTGCTCGCTGGTGTCGTTCGCCGATCCGGCGGGCAGGCGGCTGGCGGTGGTCTACCTGTACAAGCGCGGCACGTTCTACCCGTTCGCGCCGCTGCCCGGGAACAGGCGCGACAACGCCCTCGAACTGCAGGCCAGAGGCGTCCTGGACGGCGAGCTGCCACTGGAGGCCGACCTCGGCCGATGGTTCCCGGTATGGGGTGCTCCGGGCCTTTGACCACGGATGGTGTTCTAATCATCACGTGGAGCGAAGGTTGTTCGTCGCCGCGGC
>NZ_JBSFGJ010000557.1:0-5375 GCF_053596515.1 Nonomuraea sp. NPDC001684 | reverse complement strand
AGGTCTTCGAGCGGATCAGGGCCGACCTGGCCGACGAGCTGGGCGTCGATCCCGGCCCCGAGCTGCGCGCGGCCCACATGGCGGCGTTGCGCGACCCGGTTCCCGCGCCGAGGGGCAACCTGCCCGCCCGGCTGACCGGTTTCGTCGGCCGGGCCGCCGACGTCGCCCGGCTGCACGCCCTGCTGGGCGGCCGGGACGAGCGGCTGGTCACGCTGGTCGGCCCCGGCGGCGTGGGCAAGACCCGCCTGGCGCTGGAGGCGGCCCGCGGTCTCGACGTGCCCGACGGCGTGTGGCTGGTCGAGCTGGCCTCCGCCACGGGGGTGCGGGCCGCGGTCGAGAGCGTGCTGCGGACGACCGACGTGGTCCGGGCGCTGCGCGGCACGTCGCCGCTCATCGTGCTGGACAACTGCGAGCACGTCGTGGAGGAGGCCGCCACGGTCGCGCGGTGGCTGCTGTCGGAGGTCGCCGGACTTCGCGTCCTGGCCACCAGCAGGGAGCCGCTCGACATCCCCGGCGAGGTGCTGCATCCCGTCCTGCCGCTGCCCGAGGCCGCGGAGCTGTTCCTGGCGCGGGCCGCGGCGGCCAGGCCCGGCCTGGAGGTGAGCGCGGCCGACGCCGGGCGCGTCTGCCGGGAGCTCGACGGCATCCCGCTGGCGGTCGAGCTGGCCGCCGCCCGGCTGCGCACGATGCCGGTGTCCGTGCTGGTCCGGCAGCTCGGCGACCGGCTGGCCTTCCGCGGGGGGCGTACGTCAGAGCCGCGCCATCGCACGTTGCGCGACGTCATCGACTGGAGCTGGAACCTGCTGTCGGCGTCCGAGCGCGAGCTGCTGCGCGGGCTGACGGTCTTCTCCGGCGGCGCGACGTACGAGGCCGTCGCGGAGGTGTGCGGCGGCGACCCGGACGATCTCGCCTCGCTCGTGGACAAGTCGCTCGTCTCGGTCTCCGGCGAGCGCTACTCGATGCTGGCCACCATCAGGCAGTACGCCGCCGCCGACCTGCCCGCCCTCCGGCAGGCCCACGCCCGCTACTACACCCGGCTGGCCGAGACCGCCGATCCACTCCTGCGTACCGGCGAGCAGCTCGCCTGGCTGGAGGTGCTGGACGCCGAGCAGGACAACCTCGACGCCGCGCTGCGCCACTCCGACGACCCGCTCAGGCTGATCCTGCCCCGGTTCTGGCCCTGGATCATGCGCGGACGGCGGCGCGAGATGAGCGAGCGGGCGGCGGCCGTGCTGCGCCGGGTCGGTGACGTGCCGCCGCCGGGACGCGAGCTGGCGCACGGGCTGTGCCGGGTGCTCACGGGCGGCGAGCCGACCCCGGCGGTGCTCGACTCCGACCATCCCGCCGCGCTGAACTTCTGGGCCATGAGCGGCGCGCAACGCCCGCCCGCCGACGTCGTCGAGCTCACCGAGGACGTCGTCGAGCGCCTGCGCGACTCCCCCGACCTGTGGACGCGCTCGGCCGCGCTGCTGGTCGGCGGCATCGTCCGGTTCGAGTACGGCACGGTCGCCGGCGCGCAGGACCTGCTCGGCCCGGCGCTCGACGGCTTCCGCCGCACCGGCGACCGCTGGGGCCAGTGGGCCTGCCTCTACTGGTTGTCGCTGGTCGCCGAGAACCGGGGCGACTTCGCCGCCGCGCTCGCCCGTGCCGAGGAGCCGGGACGCCTGGCCGCGGAGCTGTCGGGGCTGGACGCGCCGTTCGGCCCGATGACGTTCCTGCTCCGGCTCGGGCAGCTCAAGGCGCGGGCGGGCGACCACGAGGGGGCCGCGACCACGCTGGCGGAGGCATGGCGGTCGGCGCTGCGGGCCGAGGACGCGGTGACCCAGGCCAGGGTCCTGCACGCCCGCGCCGAGCTGGCCCGGCGCACCGGCGACCGGTCGGAGGCGGCCCGGCTGCTCGACCGCGCGCTGACCCTGGACAACGGCGACGGGCCCGCGCAGTTCAGGGCGTTCATGCAGGTCGAGCTGGCCCGCGTGGCGGAGCCCGGGCCGCCGCTGCGCACGGCGCTGGAGCTGATGGAGACCTGCGGCGACCGGACGGCCCGCGCGACCGTGCTGGAAGGCGTCGCCGAGCACCTGCCGCCCCGGCCGGCGGCCGAGCTGCTGGGCGCGGCCCGCGCGCTGCGCGGCGTCACCGACTCCGCCGACCCCGCCGTGGTGGCCCTGGTCGGACGATGCCGCTCCGCCCTCGGCAGCGACGCCTTCCACGAGGCTCTGACCAGCGGAGCGGCGCTTCCGGACCCGGAACGGCACGCACTGTCCCTGCTCGGCTGAGCCCGTCGCGTACGCGGCATGCGCCGCCGGGCCATATGGTCGGGGAAGAGGCCACGGAAACCGACGACGAACCCCTTCTCCGCCGCTCCCCGGACGAGCATGGAACACCTTCCGGTTTCGCGGCGGATACGCCAGGGTTGTGGCAACTTTCCACCGCAATGTGAGGAGATCTGTGGCCAGTCCAAGTGTGGTCGACACCCGGGGCAGTGACTTCGCCCGACTAGCCCGCCGAATCTCTGACGCCGGTCTCCTCGACCGGCGTCCGGTCTATTACGCGGTGCGGCTGACCATCGTGGTCGCCGCGTACCTCGGCTGCTGGGCGTTGTTCGCCTGGGTGGGCGACTCGTGGTGGCAACTGCTCGTCGCGGTCGCGCTGGCCGTGGTCTTCGCGCAGATCGGCTTCGTCTCCCACGACCTGGGCCACCGCCAGGTGTTCAGGAAGCGGCGGCCGAGCGACGTGACCGGTCTCCTGCTGGGGAACCTCGGCATCGGCCTGGGCTGGGGATGGTGGACCAGCAAGCACAACCGCCACCACGCCAACCCCAACCACGAGGACCACGACCCGGACGTCTCCCCCGCGGTCATCGTCTGGTCGGACGACCAGGTGGCGCGGAGCGCGGGCCTGCCGCGGGCCGTCGCGAGGTACCAGGCGTTCCTGTTCTTCCCGCTGCTCACCCTTGAGGCCTGGCACCTGCACATCGCCAGCTTCAAGGCGCTGCTCGCGCCGGCGGCCAAGCGGCCGTGGGCGGAGCTGGCGCTGCTGACCACCCACTTCGTGCTCTACTTCGGCGCGGTCTTCGCCGTGCTGCCGTTCGGCAAGGCGCTGGTGTTCCTGGCCGTGCATCAGGGGCTGTTCGGCCTCTACCTGGGCTCCACGTTCGCGCCCAACCACAAGGGCATGCCCGTCCTGACCAAGGACGACAAGCTGGACTTCCTCCGCAAGCAGGTGCTGACCTCCCGCAACGTCAGGGGCGGCCTGTTCACCGACGTGGCGCTCGGCCAGCTCAACTACCAGATCGAGCACCACCTGTTCCCGAACATGCCCGCGCCCAACCTGCGCAAAGCGCAGCCCATCGTCGAGAGCTACTGCGCCGAGGTCGGCGTCAGCTACCTGCAGACCGGGCTCGTCGCCTCCTACGGCCAGGCCCTGCGCCACCTGCACGAGGTGGGCGCTCCGCTGCGCCGCTGAGCCTCAGCCCTCCTCCTCGACCCGCCTCTCCAGATCGGCACGGCGTCGTTCGAGGTCGGCGATCAGCTCGGACTGCTCGTCGGCCTGGGCGATCATGGCCGCGGTCTCGATCTGGTCGGTCGCGCCCATGGTGCCCACCTGGTCGCGCACGTCCTGGTTCTCCGCCTTCAGCCGGGCCAGGTCCTCTTCGACCTGCCGGAGCTCATCCTTGGTACTCATCTCGGTCAACTACCCCATCACTCGCACGACCATACAAAATGGAGCACATGCGTAGATTGTCGGCGAGCACTGCGGTGTCCCTCGTGGTGGTCGCCGTCGCGCTCGCCGGCACCCTGGTCGCCGGGCTCAGGAGCGAGCAGTCTCCCAGCGCGCTCGACGTGGTGCTGCCGATCGTGTCGTGCGGCGCGCTGCTGTTGCGGCGGCGCCTTCCCGTCACGTCGCTGATCGTGGTCGTCGTGGCGGTGTCCGCCTACTATCCGCTCGCCCGGTTCGACGGGCCGCTGGTCGTGCTGGTGTTCGTGGCCCTCTACACCGCCGCCGACCAGGGACGGCTGGCCGCCGCGATCGCCACCGGGGCCGCCGTGCTGCTGGCGATGGGGTTCGGCGAGTCCCACGGGTCCAGGCACGTGGACGACGGCACGTTCGGCGCGATCACCGGCTGGGTGGTGGCCGCCATCGCGTTCGGCGGGGTCACCAGGAACCGCCGGGCGTACCTGCTGGAGGCTCAGCGGCGCGCGCTGGACGCCGAGCACTCCAAGGAGGAGGAGGCCAGGCGGCGCGAGAGCGAGGAACGGCTGCGCATCGCCAGGGAGCTGCACGACGTGCTCGGGCACAACATCTCCATGATCAACGTGCAGGCGTCGGCCGCGCTGCACGGGCTGGCCAGGCGTCCCGAGAAGGCCGAGGCCGCGCTGCGGACCATCAAGGAGACCAGCAAGGAGACGCTGCGCGAGCTGCGCACCACGCTGGGGGTGCTGCGCCAGGTGGACGAGGACGCGCCGACCAGGCCCGCGGACAGCCTGGCGCGGCTGCCGGACCTGGTCGCGGCGTCGGGGCTGGAGGTGGCCGTCGAGCCGTCCGGGCCCCTGGACGCCGTGCCGACCGAGGTCGACCTGGCCGCCGCCCGCATCATCAGGGAGTCGCTGACCAACGTCGCCCGCCACTCCGGCACGACGAAGGCCACCCTCTCGGTCAGCAACTCCGCAGGGAACATCCTGATCCGGGTCGAGGACGACGGCCCGGGCGCCACGTACACCGAAGGCAGCGGCTTCGGCCTGCAGGGCATGCGCGAGCGCGCCGCCGCGCTCGGCGGCGACCTGGAGGCCGGCCCGCGCCCCGAGGGCGGCTTCCGCGTCGTCGCCCGCCTGCCACTGAACGGAGTCCGATGATCCGCGTACTGCTCGCCGACGACCAGACCCTGGTCCGCGCCGGATTCCGGTCGATACTCTCCGACGAGGACGACATCGAGGTCGTCGGCGAGGCCGGCACCGGCGCGGCGGCCGTGGCGGGCGCCCACGAGCACCGGCCCGACGTGGTGCTCATGGACATCCGCATGCCCGAGCTCGACGGTCTGGAGGCCACCCGGCGCATCGCCGGCGACCCGCGGCTCGACGGCGTCAAGGTCATCATCCTGACCACCTTCGACCTGGACGACTACGTCTACGGCGCGCTGCGCGCGGGCGCGGGCGGGTTCCTGGTCAAGGACACCGAGCCGGCCGAGCTGATCCACGCGGTCCGGGTCGTGGCCAGGGGCGACGCGCTGATCTCGCCGTCGGTGACGCGGCGGCTGATCGCGGAGTTCGCCGGCCGGGTCAAGCGGCCGGAGCCGGGCCCCGAGCTCAACGCGCTCACCGAGCGCGAGCGGGAGGTCATGGGCCTGGTGGCGGCCGGGCTGTCCAACGACGAGATCGCCG
>NZ_JBSFGJ010000556.1:0-5412 GCF_053596515.1 Nonomuraea sp. NPDC001684 | reverse complement strand
GGCTGGCCGAGATCTACCGCCAGGTGCGCGACCTGCGCGACGAGACCATGGAACTGGTCCGCACCCGCTACCCCAGGCTGGAACGCCGCATCTCCGGCTACAACCTCGACCAGCTCCTGCCCGAGAACGGCTTCGACCTGGCCCGCGCCCTGACCGGCAGCGAGGGCACGCTGGTGACCGTGCTCCGCGCCGAGCTGCGCGTCGTGCCGTCCCCGCCCGCCAGGGCGCTGGCCGTGCTCGGCTTCGAGGACGTCTTCACCGCCGCCGACGCCGTCCCGGCCGTGGCCCGGCACGCGCCGATCGCGCTGGAGGCCATGGACGAGACCATGTACCGGCTGGCCAAGCGGGAGCACCCCGGCGACCCGGCGCTCCAGGACCTGCCCGAGGGCGGCGGCTGGCTGCTGGTGCAGTTCGGCGGGGACACGCCCGAGCAGGCGCGCGAGCGGGCCGAGACGATGATGCGCGACGTGGGGGAGCGGCCCGAGGCGCCCACGCCCACGCACGCCTTCCTCGGCGACCCGGCCAGGGAGGACCGGCTGTGGCGGTGGCGGGAGTCGGGGCTCGGCGTGGAGGCCTACCCGCCGACCGGCCGCCAGACGTACGAGGGCTGGTCGGACGCGGCCGTGCCGCCCGAGCGGCTGGGCGCCTACCTGCGCGACTACGAGCGGCTGCTGCGCGCGCACGACTACCAGGACTCCGCCCTGTACGGCCACTTCGGCCAGGGCTGCGTGCACGGCCGGCTGCCGCTCGACCTGCACACCGACGATGGCGTCGCCCGCTACCGCGCCTTCGCCCGGGAGGCCGCCGAGCTGGTCGCCTCCTACGGCGGCTCGCTGTCCGGCGAGCACGGCGACGGCCAGGCGCTGGCCGAGCTGCTGCCGGTCATGTTCGGCCAGGAGGTCGTGGAGGTGTTCGGCCGCTTCAAGGCCATCTTCGACCCGCGCGACCGGATGAACCCGGGCAAGGTCGTCCATCCCCGCCACCTCGACCAGAACCTGGCCCAGCACCGCTTCTACCCGCACGAGCCGCGCCAGACGTTCTTCCAGTACCCCAACGACCACGGACGTTTCGGGCACGCCGCCACCCGCTGCGTCGGCACCGGGACCTGCCGCAAGCACACCTTCGAGGGCGGCGTCATGTGCCCCAGCTACCGGGTGACCCGCGAGGAGGAGCACTCCACGCGCGGACGGGCCCGGCTGCTGGAGGAGATGGTGCGCGGCGACGTCATCACCGACGGCTGGCGTTCGGCCGCCGTGCGCGACGCGCTCGACCTGTGCCTGTCGTGCAAGGGCTGCCGCTCCGAATGCCCGGTCAACGTGGACATGGCCACCTACAAGGCCGAGTTCCTCGCCCACCACTACCGGCGCCGCGTCCGGCCGCGCGCCCACTACTCGATGGGCTGGCTGCCGGTGTGGGCCGCGCTCGCCTCGGCCGCGCCCGGCCTGGTCAACGCGGTCAACTCGGCGCCCGGACTGTCGCGGCTGGTCAAGGCCGTCGCGGGGATCACGCCGGAGCGCGAGCTGCCGAGGTTCGCCCGGCAGCGGTTCACCGACTGGTTCAGGCGGCGTCCCCGGAGCGGGCCGGGCCCGCGGGGGCGGGTGGTGTTGTGGGCCGACACGTTCACCGACCACTTCGACCCGCGCATCGGGCGGGCCGCCGTGGACGTGCTGGAGGCGGCCGGGTTCGAGGTGGTGGTGCCGCCGGTGACGCTGTGCTGCGGGCTGACCTGGATCAGCACCGGGCAGCTCGGGGTGGCCCGGCGGGTGCTGGCGCGGACGGTGGGGGCGCTCGCCCCCTGGGCCGAGGCCGGGGTGCCGGTGGTCGGCCTGGAGCCGAGCTGCGCCGCCGTGTTCCGCTCCGACGGGCCCGAACTGCTCAACACGCCCGAGACGCGGCTGCTGGCGGAGCGGTTCCTGACGCTGGCCGAGCTGCTGGAGACGCGCGCCGCCGACTGGCGGCCGGCCACGACCGGCGGGCAGGCGATCGCGCAGGTGCACTGCCACCAGAGCGCGATCATGGGCTACGACGCCGACCGGGCCGTGCTCGACCGCTTCGGCATCCGGACCAGCGTGCTCGACTCCGGCTGCTGCGGGCAGGCCGGCAACTTCGGGTTCGAGCGGGGGCACCACGAGGTGTCGCAGGCGTGCGCCGAGCAGGGGCTCTGGCCAGCCGTACGGTCGGCGGGGCCGGGGGAGGAGCTGCTCGCCGACGGCTTCTCCTGCCGCACCCAGATCGCCGCCGCGGGCACCGGACGCCAGGGCCGCCACCTGGCCGAACTCCTCGCCACGACCCTCGTCCGCCAGGACTGACCCGGCCCGTCCCCCTCACGGCCCCGGCCGGGCACGGCCCGATCACGGCCCGATCGATCACGGCCCCGGCCGGGGCCGGGGTCAGGCCGACAGGCTCTGGGACAGGCGGCGGGGCAGGCCGGTGTTGCGGGGGCGGCCCACCCGGTGGACGGCCAGCTCCAGCGCCTCGCGCTGCCCCACCAGCACGACCCACGCCTTGGCCCGGGTCACCAGCGTGTACAGCAGCTTGCGCCGCAACATGATCCCGCCCGCCTCGGCCACGATCGGCGCCACCACGAACGGGTACTCGCTGCCCTGCGAGCGGTGCACGCTGATCGCGTAGGCGTGGGTGAGGTCGTCGAGCTCGCCGAACCCGTACTGGACGGTCTCGCCGTCGTCGGTGCGGACCTCGACCACGCGGTCCTGCGGCAGCACGGCGGTGACCGTGGCGGTCTCCCCGTTGAAGACGCCCTTGTCGTAGTTGTTGCGGATGGGCATGACCCGGTCGCCCACCCGGAACACCGACGCCCCCGACCAGTGCTCGGGCTTGTCGTCGGCCGCCGGGTTGAGGCGGTCCTGGAGCAGCCGGCCCAGCGTGACCGCGCCCGTCTCGCCCTTGCGCATCGGGCACAGCACCTGCACCTGCTCGGGCGGCACGCCCTGCTTGCGGGGGATCGCCTCCATGGCCAGATGGGCCACCCGCTCGGCCACCCGCGCCGGATCGTCGAGCTCCTCGAACCAGAACCCGCCGCGCCCCGGCGTCGCCGGCATGCGGCCGGCCCGGATGAGGTGGGCGGCCTCGACGATGCCGCTGCCGCTCGCCTGGCGGAAGACGTGGGTGAGCCGCACCCGCGGGATCGCCTCCACGCGCAGCAGGTCGGCCAGCACGTCGCCGGCGCCGATGCTGGGAAGCTGGTCGCTGTCGCCGATGAGCAGCAGATGGCTGCCCGGCTGGACGGCCGCCGTGAGCCGGGTGGCGAGGTGGAGGTCGAGCATCGACGCCTCGTCGACCACGATCAGGTCGGCCTGCGCGGGCGCCTCCTCGAACAGCGTGGACGGGTCGGGGTCGGGCTGGTGGGCGAGCATGCGGTGGATGGTCATGGCGGGCATGCCGGTCAGCTCCGACAGGCGTTTGGCCGCCTTGCCGGTGGGGGCCGTGAGCGTGACCGTGCCGCCCGACGCCTTGACCGTGGCGGCCACGGCCCTGACCGTGTGGCTCTTGCCGCAGCCGGGCCCACCGGTGATGATCGAGACGGTGCAGGTCAGCGCCATGTTGACGGCCGCGCGCTGGTCGTCGTGGAGGGTCTCGTCCTCGCGGAAGGAACGCAGCGGCAGTGTGGAGCGGGCCCGCAGGAGCCGGGTGAGCTGCTCGGTGAGCTGCCGCTCGCGGGCGTGCACGTGTTTGGCGTAGGCCACCGCCCGCCCCGGCTGCTCGTCGTCGGCCTCGACCACCACCCGCCGTTCGGCCACCAGCGCGTCGATCATCGGCCCGACCGCCTCGGGGTCGAGCTCGATCAGCTCGGCCGCCCGCGCCACCAGGTGGGGCACCGGCACGAAGCAGTGGCCGTCGCGCACCGCCGCCGACTCCAGCCGGTCGAGCAGCGCGGCCTTGATCCGCTGCGGGCTGCGCTCGGGCACCCCTCGCTGCAGCGCGATGCGGTCGGCGACGCGGAAGGCGATGCCCCTGACCCGGCCGATCAGCCGGTAGGGGTCGGTGGCCAGGACCTCCTCGGCCTCGCCGCCGAACACCTGGTGGATCTTGGCCGCGAGCAGCGGGCTGACGCCCAGCCCCTGCAACGTCACCATCAGCGCGGCGATGGCCTTCTGCTCCTGCCACGCCTGGACGATCTGCGCCTGCCGCAGCGGCCCGATGTTGACGACCTCGGTCAGCCGCCCCGGCTCGGCGTCGATGACCTTGAGCGTCTCCTCGCCGAAGTGGTCGACGATCGCGTACGCCAGCCGCGGCCCGATGCCGCGGATCAGCCCCGACCCCAGGTAGACGCGGATCGCCCGGACCGTGGCGGGCACCACCCGCTCGCACCCGGCCACCGCGAACCGCCTGCCGTGGCGCGCGTGGTGGCTCCAGTCGCCGGTCAGCCGGAGCGTCTCGCCCGGCTGCGCGCCCGACAGCGCCCGGCCGGTGGCCACGAAGTCGGGCACGCCCTCGGCGCTCATGCGCGCGACGGTGTATTCGTCGTCCCTGACGTAGACGAGCTGCTCGACCGAGGCCTCCACAGCAGCGATCAAACCATCTGCCACCGACAGTCCGTCACATGGCGCTCGGATAGGTCTCCGGCTCGACGTCGTCCCACGGCTCGGCGTGCAGCGGGTGCAGGGCCTCGGTGACGTCCAGCCAGATGAAGGCGTCGTAGCGGTCGCCGAGCGCGGTGGGCACGTAGTTGCCCCACTTCTCGCGCTCGGGCCGGTAGACGACGCCGATCGCGCGGTGGTCCAGCGGCTGGTCGAACCAGCGCGGACGGGGCCGCCGGGGCGTCACGAACAGGGCGCGCTCGCCGCCGAGCGCGTCGTGCAGCAGCGCCTCCAGCGATCCGGGCCGGGCCGGCGGGACGGGCATGACGTGCGCCCGCGTGCCCCAGCTCGCCCCGGCCACGACCGTCCCCCGGTAGCCGCCGAAGCCGACCAGGACGACGTCCTCGCCGTGCCGCTCGCGGGCCAGCTGGCCGAGGTTGGTCATGCCGGCGGCGGCCATGTCGGTGGCGCGGGCGTCGCCGACGTGCGTGTTGTGCGCCCACACCACGCCCTTGGCCCCGTAGAAGGCGGTCAGCCGGTCCAGGGTGTCGGCCATGTGCACGTCCCTGACGTTCCACGAATCGGGGCCGCCGCCGACCATGGTCCGGTAGTAGTTCTCGGCCCCGGCCACGACCTCGGCGTTCTGCCGGGCCTCGAAGCCGTCCTCGTCGGCGGGCGCGGCCGCCACGACCGCCCTGAGCAGCTCCACGACCTCGGTCTCGCAGGAGTCGGGGACCAGGCGGGTCTCCAGGCCGTACCGCTGCGGGTCGTGGCCGTAGGACTCGAAGCAGTACAGGGCCTCCATCACCGTGCCGAGCTGGTCGGGCAGGTGGTCGGCGGCGTAGCGGCGCACGGCGCGCAGGGACTCCCAGAG
>NZ_JBSFGJ010000555.1:0-5432 GCF_053596515.1 Nonomuraea sp. NPDC001684 | reverse complement strand
AGGTGGCCGTGGGCCACGGACGCGGACGACTCGCAGAAGGTCCAGACCAAGGTCGTGGTCCGGCTGGCCCGGCGGGCCCTGGAGGCGGCGGGCCGCGGCTCGGCCCGCGTGTACGCCGTGTCCCGCTGGTCGGACGGCCGGGCGGCGCGGGCGCTGGCCGACGAGGGCGTCGAGGTGGTCGCCGCCGACCTGATGTCCGGCGGCGACCTGGCCGGGCTGCCGGACGCGGCCAACGTCGTGTTCATGGCGGGCGCCAAGTTCGGCACGTCGGCGGCGCCGTACCAGGCGTGGGCGGTCAACGCGGCGCTGCCGGCCGCCGTGGCCAGGCGCTACCGCGACTCGGCGATCGCGGTGTTCTCCACCGGCAACGTGTACCCGCTGGTGGACGTGGCCGGCGGCGGCAGCGCCGAGGAGGACCGGCCGGACCCGGTGGGCGAGTACGCGATGAGCTGCCTGGGCCGGGAACGCGTCTTCGAGCACGCCGCCGCGGCGTACGGCACCAGGGTCGCGATCCTGCGCCTGAACTACGCGGTGGACCTGCGCTACGGCGTGCTGGCCGACCTCGCGGCCACCGTGGCGGCGGGCGAGCCGGTGGACCTCACCACCGGGCACGTCAACGTCGTCTGGCAGGGGTACGCGAACGAGGTCGCGCTGCGGTCGTTGCGCCACGCGCGCGCCCCGGAGGCGTTCACCCTGAACCTGACCGGCCCGGAGACCGCCTCGGTGCGGCGCACGGCGGCCCGGCTGGCCGCCGCGATGGGGACGAGGGCGTCCTTCACCGGCGGCGAGAGCGGCACCGCGCTGCTCAGCGACGCCTCGCGCTGCCACGGCCTGTTCGGCTACCCGGACGTGCCGCTGGACACCCTGATCGGGTGGCAGGCCGGCTGGCTGTCGCGCGGGCTGCCCCTGTCGGGCAAGCCGACCAAGTTCGCGGTACGCGACGGGAGGTTCTGACATGCCGATCGGCCTGCTGCGGGAGGGGACGGTCATCCCCGCCCACCCGCTGGCGCTGACCGCCGGGCGCGTCCTGGACGAGCGCCGCCAGCGCGCGCTCACCCGCTACTACCTGGCCTCGGGAGCGGGCGGCGCGGCCGTGGCGGTGCACACGACGCAGTTCGAGATCCGCCGGGCGGGGCTGCTGCGGCCGGTGCTGGAGCTGGCCGCCGAGGTCGTGGCGAAGGAGGCGGGGCGGCCGTTCGTCATGGTCGCGGGCGCGTGCGGCGACACCGCCCAGGCCGTGGCGGAGGCCGAGCTCGCCGCCTCGCTGGGCTACCACGCCGTGCTGCTGTCGCCCCAGGTGCCCGGGGCGGGCGAGCCGGAGCTGCTGGCGCGGGCCAGGGCGGTGGGCGAGGTGCTGCCGGTGATCGGCTTCTACCTCCAGGAGGCGGTGGGCGGACGCCGGCTCGGCCCGTCGTTCTGGCGGTCGCTGAGCGAGCAGGAGTCGGTGGTGGCGATCAAGATGGCGCCCTTCGACCGGTATCGCACGCTCGACGTGGTCAGGGCGGTGGCGGCGTCCGGGCGCGGCGACGACATCGCGCTCTACACCGGCAACGACGACAACATCCTGGCCGACCTGCTCTCCCCCGTCGCGGGCCGCCGGATCGTCGGCGGGCTGCTCGGCCAGTGGGCGGTGTGGACGCGGGCGGCGGTGCTCATGTTCGACGAGGTGCGCCGGGCGTGGGCGGGGGACGACGAGGTGCTGCGTTCCCTGCTGGCCCGCGCCGGCGACCTCACCGACGCCAACGGCGCGGTGTTCGACGTGGCGGGCGGCTTCCGCGGCTGCATCGCCGGGGTGCACGAGGTGCTGCGCCGCCAGGGCCTGCTGGCCGGGACGTGGTGCCTGGCCCCGGACGAGGGCCTGTCACCGGGGCAGGCCGAGGAGATCGCGCGGGTGAGCGCGGCCTATCCGTGGCTGGTGGACGACGACTTCGTCGCCGCACACCTGGACGACTGGCTGCGCTGAGACCGAAGCCCGGCCCGATCCCGCGGCACTCTCCATGCGAAGGGGGTGCAAGGGCCCCGCTCGTGGACGGCACACGCAGCGGGGCCCCCATTCATCGGGCCGCCACAGAGGTTACTTACGGCGCATTGTAGTATTGATAATATATGGCGCCGTTTTCGCTGCAGGAGCCGACGCGCCAGCCTCTCAGGAGGCATTTGCTCGCGTCAGCCACCGGATGGTACCAATAGCGGCCACTGTGTTGACTGGTGCCGTCCGAGATCTTTTCCTCGTTGAATTGCTGGCTCCAGACGTTGCCGCAGGGGCCGGTGCTGACGGTGAAGCTGCTGTCGACATTCAGACATTTGTCGTAGTTGACGTTGTGGAGTACGACCATGTGGGTGACCGTGTTGTAGCGGACGTGCCAACGGGCTCTGGTGCCGCCTTGCGCGCAGTTCCCCTCATAGGTCTTGCCGTCGGAGATGGACAGCATGCACAGCTTGTTCGGGAGGTCGAACACGAAGCTGTAGGGGCCGTACGTCTTCCATTCACCGCTGGTGGCCGCATGAGCGGCCGGGGTCACGATCAACGAATTGGCGAGGAGCGCCATGACGATCGCTGCGATCACGGCCTTGAGTTTGAGCATGACACCGTCCCGTGTTTGTCTGATCTTCGGAAGTCGAGCGCCCGCGGATTCGCAGCGACGGTTCGCCGCCGCATATGCCATCACTTCGTCCGCGCATCAGGGTTCGTGCCGGAAGTCCGGCCCGGGTCGCACACCTCACCCGCCGCTGTGCGGCCAGTAGTCGTCGCCCATCGGGGCGATCCCGCCCGAGCTGGGCCAGGGTTCCTCCTTGGCGGCTGCGGGGCCGGCGGCCAGGGCGAGTCCGACTGCGGTCAGCAGCCCGATCGCGGTGATTCTGAGCGTCGTCTTGGTCATGCCGTCACCTCTCGTCGCTGTTGATGTACGACCTCCCGACCGCCCCCGGGGCGGGCACGGATTCAGTGCACAACGCGGGCCGCCCCGTCCGGTCAGCCGCCGCATCGACACTCCCCCGCGTCGCCGGCGGGACCTCAGCCTCACCGAACCGCTGATTGTCAGCCAGCCCCTTCGGCCGTCCAGACAATCGGCTTCGGGCCCGCCGGCGCCCTTGGCCGGCGCCGGTGAACCGCTTGCCGCGTCCAGCCGGACGGGCTGATCACCGACTATGCCCGCTCCCGCTTTGGATCCGCTGTGGAGCCGCTATAGGCCCGTTCGCTCGCGCGTGACGACACTGACAGCGTCAGCATGGTGACGGGCAAGCCAAGCGTTGGGCCGCCCCAGTGCAGTCCTGGCCTACGAGGCCCGGGGCGATTGCCGCAGGCCGGATGCGCTCGTGTCAACCTGTCCGGGCTCCGTAGTCACCAACCGTCGCGCGGGACGGGGCCGGGACGTGTGTCCCGGTCCCGGTTCTCGTTCGTCAGACGGTCCAGTGGGCCGTGGACAGGGCGCGGACGGCGTTCTCGTCCACCTCGACGCCGAGGCCGGGGCCGGTGGGCACCAGGGCCGTCCCGTCCGAGACCTCCACCGTCGGGCCGCCGACGTACGCCGAGTGCACGAACTGGCGGCCGTTGAGGTCGACCGGGGTGTCCACGCCGAACGCCGCGAACAGGTGCAGCGAGGCGGCGAACCCCAGGTCGGTGTCCGTCAGCCCCGAGCCCATGATGCGCAGCCCGGCGTCCTCGGCCAACTGGCACAGCCGGCGCGACAACGTCAGCCCGCCCGACCGCTGCACCTTGGCGATGGCGATGTCGACGGCGTCGAGCTTGACGAACGTGGCCAGGTCGGAGGGGTGGCGCAGGCTCTCGTCGAGCGCGACCGGGAGCGGGCTGTGGTCGCGCAGGCGGCGCAGCCCGGTGACGTCGTTGGCGGGCAGCGGCTGCTCGAACGCCGTGACGTCCAGGTCGGCCAGCCGGCGGGCCATGCGCAGCGCGCCGTCCACGGTGTAGGCCTGGTTGGCGTCCACCCACAGCGGGGCGTCGGGGGCCGCCTCCCTGACGGCGGCGACGACGGACAGGTCCGTCGCCTCGTCGTGCAGGCCGACCTTGACCTTGAACGCGTGGTAGCCTTCCGCCCGCCCTTCCTCGACCGCCTGCCGCACCTCGCCGGGCGTCTGACCGGCCACGATCCAGCCGAGCGTGATCCGGTCGCGGCGGCGCTGGCCCCACAGCACGCCGACGGGCACCCCGAGGGCCCGGCCGAGCAGGTCGTGCAGGGCGATGTCGAGCGCGGACTTGGCGATGGGCGACCCGATCGTCAGCCCGCGGTTGATCACCTTCTCGTAGGCCGCGCAGGCGCCGTCCAGGTCCCAGGCGGGGCGGCCGAGGAGGGCGGGGGCCAGGTAGCCGGCGATCGTCGTCGAGATCGACTCCACGGTCTCGTACGTCCAGGCGGGCGTCGGCGTGGCCTCGCCCCAGCCGGTCACCCCGCCGGCCGTCACCTTGACGAGAACCCGCTCGGCGGGCTTCCCCTCGGTGGTGACGTTTCCGCCTGAAATGCTGAACGAACGGATGGACGGCAATTCCACGACGAATATCTCAATACGCTCGACGACCAGCGATCTCATCATTCTCCAATGAGCAGGAATTCATGCTTACCCGAGCATTAAAGCCTCCCGAATCTAGCACGCCGGATATGATTTCAGAATCAACGGCAGGAATTCATTCGGCCCTTTCGCCGGGGCCCCCTGGCCGCATCCGGACGTTGACCGGCGGCCCGCCCGGGCGCAGGCTTCGGTGGTCCCCACTTCTCCCGTTCACGACGAGGTGATCGTGATGGCCGGAACCCGTCCCGCTCTTCCGGACGCGACCAGCGACAGCTTCCTGGCCGAGGCACTGAACGAGGCCAACGCCTACCGCGCCAAGCACCACGCGCCCCCCATGGAGATGGACGCCAAGCTCGTCGAGTACGCCAAGGAGCGCGCGTCCTCGCGCTCGGAGTACGCGAAGCTGTCGGCCGGCCACGACGGCCTGCGCGACACCACCGGCGAGAACATCTTCTGGGGCATGTCCTCCGGCTCCACGCCGAAGACCGCCGGCGACGCCGTGACCGCCTGGTACAACGAGATCGCCGACTACAACTGGGCGAACCCGCCGGGCGACCCGGCCAAGACCGGCCACTTCAGCCAGCTCGTCTGGAAGGACACCAGGAGGGTCGGCGCGGCCCGCGTCGCCGGCCAGGGCCCCGACGGGTTCGAGACCTACATCGTGTTCGTCTTCGAGAACCCGGGCAACTACGAGGGCGAGTACCCCCAGAACGTCCTGCCCGCCTGACGACGGGCCGGTCAGGGGGCGGCGAGGGCCCCCTGACCACCGGCCGCCTGACGGTCACGGGTCGGTGCCCTGGGAGGCGACGTGGTCCTCGTCGAAGATGTCCCCCGCCGAGATCACGATCCGCGGGTCGGGCACGCCGACGACCTCGTCGTCCTTGTCGTCGTAGTCGAAGAGGCTGAGC
>NZ_JBSFGJ010000554.1:0-5449 GCF_053596515.1 Nonomuraea sp. NPDC001684 | reverse complement strand
GTTGAAGTCGCCGGTGGCCAGGGCCGCGCCGAAGGCGTCCCACTTCTCCGACGCGCCGGCGATCCCCGGCGAGCTCTGCGTGAGCAGCCGGGCCCCTCGGGCGCGTGGGTCGAGCACGGTCACCGATCCCTGGCCGTCCAGGCGCACGCTGTCGGCGGGCGCGCCGACGGCCAGCTCGTCGCGGCCGTCGCCGTCGAAGTCGCCGGCCGCCAGCGCCGCGCCGAACCGGTCGCTGCCCCGCCGGGCCGGGGCCAGCTCCTCGCCGGCGACCAGCCCGGCGGGGGAGCCGTCGAAGATCTGCACGACGCCGTTGCCGTCCGCGCCGGGCACCCGCTTCCCGGCGAACTCCTCCGACACCCCGACCGCCAGGTCGGCGCAGCGGTCGCCGTCGAAGTCGCCGACGGCCAGCGCCGAGCCGAAGGCGTCCCCAGGTTCCGCGCCGGGCTGGGTGAGCTTGACGGTCCGGCCCGAGCCGTACATGACGGTCACCGAACCGGCCCTGGAGTCGTCGTAGGGAGCGGCGACGGCGATGTCGGCGCGGCCGTCGCCGTCGAAGTCGAGAGGGTGCCCGCCGCATCCGGGCGCGGCGGCGGGTGCGGCACCGGACACGAGGGGAGCGACCAGGCAGACGGCGAGCAACGCGTTCATACCGACAGTCATCTCCGTCCAGGCCGAACCCGGACTTAACGCCACGAGAACGGGCCAGGAGGGCATGATGCACATCCGCTTCGGAAGGGACTTTCGGCCCGTCCGCCGGGGCGTGGGAGCGTGCCAGGATAGACGGGTGGACATCGACCTCGCTGATCTGGACTTCTGGCGCAAACCGCTCAAAGAGCGGAATGAGGCCTTCGCCCGGCTCCGGCAACTGGAGCACCCGGTGTTCTTCCCGGAGAAGAAGGTGCCCTTCCTCCGCTCCGGCAAGGGCTTCTACGCCCTCGTCCGGCACGCGGACGTGGTCGAGGCCAGCCGCAACGCCAAGATCTTCTCCAGCGAGCCCGCCGTGACCAACCCCGAGCCGCCGGGCTGGGTCAAGCAGGTGTTCGGCGAGTCCATGGTCAACATGGACGACCCCCGCCACGCCCGCCTGCGCCGCATCGTGACGCGCTCGTTCAGCCCCAGGATGCTGGCGGGGCTCCAGGGCGACATCGAGGCCGCCTGCGCCCGCATCGTCGACGACGTCGTCAAGGAGGGCCCGCGCGACTTCGTCACGCAGGTGGCCGCCAAGCTTCCCATCCACGTCATCTGCGACATGCTCGACATCCCGCAGGAGCTGCGCGCCAAGGTCCATCAGCACGTCGACATCTCCACCGCCTACACCGGCGTGCGTCCCAGCCTGGCCCGCAGCGTCCAGATGGCCGGCCAGAACATGCTGGCCCTGCTGGCCCTGCAGCGCATGGTCATCAAGCTCGGCCACGAACGCGTCGCCGAGCCGAAGGGCGACCTGGTCTCGCTCCTGGTCAACGCCAACCCCGACGGCGAGAAGCTGACCGACAAGGAGCTGGGCTCGTTCTTCTCGCTGCTGCTGGTGGCGGGCAACGAGACCGCCCGCAACACCATGGCCCACGGCATCCGGCTGCTCACCGAGAACCCGGCCCAGCGCGAGTTGCTGACCTCCGACTTCGACGCCCACATCAACGGCGCGATCGAGGAGATGGTCCGCTACGTCTCGCCCATCATGCAGTTCCGCCGCACGGTCACCGAGGATTACACGCTGCGCGGGCTGGAGCTGAAGCAGGGCGACAAGGTCGTGCTGTTCTACGGCTCGGCCAACCGCGACGAGTCGGTCTTCCCCGACCCCGACACCTTCGACATCACCCGCGACACCAAGCCCCACGTCGGGTTCGGCGGGCCCGGCCCGCACTTCTGCCTCGGCGCCAACCTGGCCAGGCAGGAGATGCGCACGATGTTCCGGGAGCTGCTGACCCGGCTGCCCGGCGTGCGCTCGGTCGGCGAGCCCGAGCTGCTGCTGTCCAACTTCGACAACAGCGTGCGCAGTCAGGCGTTCACGTACTAGCCGGCTCCGGCTCCCCGGCCAGCACGTTCGTCCTGATGGTGAAGAACGTGACGGCCGCGGCGACCGCCATCATGGCGGCGCTGATCAGCATGGCCGCCCGGAACCCGGCGTCGAACACCGGCGGGTTCTCGAACGCGTCGCCCACCAGGCCGACCAGCGGCGGCACGGCGGCCACCGCCAGCAGGCTCCCGGTGCGGGCCACGGCGTTGTTGACGCCGCTGGCCGTGCCGGCGTAACGCTCGTCGGCCGTGGCCAGCACCGTCGCGGTCAGCGGCGCGACGGCCGCCGACAGGCCGAGCCCGAAGACGGTCACCGCGGGCAGCACCAGCAGCGGGTAGGAGGCGTGCGGGCCGATCATGCTCATCAGCACGAACCCGGCCCCCGCCAGCAGGATCCCGATCGTCATCGGCCAGCGCGGCCCGAGCCGCCGGGCCGTCTCCCCGGCCCGCGACGACAGCAGCATCATCAGGATCGTGGTCGGCAACATCGACAGCCCGGCCGCGATCGGCGAGAACCCGGAGACCACCTGGAGCTGGATCACCAGCAGGAAGAACACCACGCCCATGGCGGCGTACATGATGAGCGTGACGACGTTGACCGCCGTGAAGACGTGGTTCCTGAAGATGGCGACCGGCACCAGCGCCTGCGGCGACCTGCGCCGCTCGGTCACCACGAACGCCGCCCCGAGCAGCGCCCCCACGATCAGCGGCACCGGCGCGCCCTTCTCGATCAGCCCGTACGTGATCCCGGCCAGCGCCAGCGCGGCCAGCAGCGAGCCCAGGACGTCGAACCGCCCGGCCGCCTGCTCGTCGCGGCTCTCCGGCACGTGCCGCAGCGTCACCAGCACCACGACCAGCGCGAACGGCAGGTTGATCAGGAACGCCCACCGCCAGCCCGCCGTCTGCACCAGCCAGCCGCCCAGCAGCGGCCCGATCGCGCTGGCCACGCCGCCCAGCCCGGACCAGACGCCGACCGCCCGCGGCCGGTCCTGCTTGACGAACGACGCCTGGATGATGGCCAGCGACCCCGGCGTGAGCAGCGCGCCGCCGACGCCCTGCAACGCGCGCGCCCCGATCAGGAACTCGATGTTCGGCGACAGGCCGCACAGCGCCGAGGCCACGGCGAACCACACCGTGCCGATCAGGAAGATCTTGCGCCGCCCGTAGCGGTCGCCCAGCGAGCCGCCCAGCAGGATCAGGCCCGCCAGGGTGAGGGTGTAGGCGTTGACGGTCCACTGTAGGCCGTCCATGGCCGCGTGCAGCTCCTTGCCGAGGAACGGCAGCGCGACGTTGACCACGGTGCTGTCGAGCAGGGCCAGCCCGGAGCCGAGCACGGTCGCGCCGAGAATCCACCGCCCGCGCGCCGACTTCACCTGGATGTGACCGTTCTGTCCCATCCGACAATCTTGTCACCGTGCCCGGCGGCCTCCGGCGGCCACCCCGGCGTTCGGCCCCTACGTGCGGGCGCCGAGGGCCCGGAGCACGAAACCGGACACGGCCTGCTCGGCCGTCTCGACCGTGACCTCGCCGCTGATCAGCGGCACCCGCTCGGCCCCGATGACGGCCAGCACCATCCGCGCCGTCGCGCCCACCTCGGGCACCTGGAAGTCGCCCGCCCGCACGCCGTCGTCGAGGATCTGCACCAGCACCCGCTGCATGGGCGCGACGTGCTCGGCGAGCTGCTGGTAGGCGTCGGGCCCGAGCGCCGCGCCGAGGTCGGCCGCGCCCGGGTGGGGGTGGGCGAGCAGCCCCGCGAGCTGCAGCCGGACGAAGGCCCGCAACCGGTCGGCGGGCGAGGCGTGCTCGGGCAGCTCCCGCTCGTAGCTCTCGATGAAGTAGCTGGTGACGCGCTCGGTGAAGGCCAGCAGCAGCGCGGCCTTGTCCGGGAAGTAGTTGTACAGGACCGTGCGGGTGATGCCGGCCTCGTGGGCCACGTCCGTCAGGGAGATGGCGTCGATGCCCTGGGCCCTGGACAGCCGCGAGACGGCCTGCAGGATGCGGTCGCGCGTCTGGGCGCGATGCTCGCCGATCGTGGCGGCCGAGATGCGGGGCATAGGCCCATGGTAGGCCGGTTCGCCGCCGGCGCACCCCTGACCGCTTCCGGGAGCCTCGCGCCGGCGCATCCGTGGCTGCTCCCGGGAGCCCCGCGCCGGCGCGCGCCGGGGTCAGGGTTTGCGCCGGTCCGGGGCCGGGTGGCCGGTGACGGCGCGCCGGGCGAGGTCCCACAGGCGTTCCAGGGCGGCGAGGACGGGCGGCGACTCCGGCCCGAGCAGCCTGGCCCAGGCGCCCGCCCCGTTCGGCAGCGTGCTGGCCCCGCCGGGCAGCCCGCTGCCCGCCGCCACCTCGTGCAGCGCGCCGGCCAGCTCGGCCGCGGGCACGGCGGAGGTGATCACGTACAGGGTGGACAGCACGCCGTGCTCGCCGAACATCGCCGGCCCGGTGACCGGGGCGCGCTCGGGCACGAGCCTGAGCGGGTCGGCGAACAGCAGCCCGCCGCCGGCGTCGCGGACGTCCAGGTCGTTGCAGTACGCGGTGTAGGCGTGCCGCTCGCCGCGGGCCAGCCGCCCGGCCAGCACGGTCTCCCCGAGGATCACCGTGGCCCCGGGCCCGGCGCTCACCAGGGTGCGCTGGTAGAACCGGGACCCGGCGAAGGGGATCGCCGGGTCCGGCAGGTACTCCAGGTAGCCGTCCGGCCCGGCGGTGAGCGTGACGAGCTGGGTGGCGTAGTCCTGCTCCATCCGGTAGAGCTTGGTGGCGGCCTGCGTGGTGACGTGCACGGACGCGCCCGCGCCGCAGGTGACGTCGAGCCGGTGGCGGTCGCCCTGGAGCACGCCGCCGCCGGTGGACATCACCATCACGTACGGCAGGTCGGGCCGGGCCGGGTCGTAGTAGTGCGGCCGCATGATCTGCAGCGGCGCCTTCTGGAAGTGGCCGGTCAGCTCGGTGCGCCCGCCCCGCCGCTCGAAGGCCAGCTCCAGCACGCCGACCTTGCCGGGGCTGCCGACCGGCAGGGTGTCGGGCACGCCGGCGTGCCGGGCCACGTCCGCCGGGACCGAGTCGATCGTGTAGTGGCCGGCGGCCAGCCGGTCTACCGGGCCGGCGAGCACGCCGGCGCCCCGCTGAGGACGAAGTCGGCCACCTCGGTCACACCGGTGCCGCGCAGGGCGTCGGTGAGCACGACCGGCCGCCCGTCGCGGACCCGGTCGGCGTCGCGCGCCATGACCTCCAGGTCGGCCCGCACGTACGGCGCGATGTCGATCTTGTTGATGACCAGCAGGTCCGAGTCGGTGATGCCGGGGCCGCGCTTGCGCGGCATCTTGTCCCCCTCGCCGGTGTCCAGGACGAAGACGTAGACGTCGGCCAGGACGGGGCTGAAGGTGAGGGTCAGGTTGTCGCCGCCGCTCTCGAACAGCAGCGTGTCGATGTCGGGGAAGCG
>NZ_JBSFGJ010000553.1:0-5472 GCF_053596515.1 Nonomuraea sp. NPDC001684 | reverse complement strand
CGTGGTCTTGCCGGCGCCGTTGGGCCCGAGGAAGCCGACGATCTCGCCGGCCGCCACCGAGATGTCGACGCCTTTGACGGCCTGCACGCCGCCTTCGAAGGTCTTGGTCAGACCTGTGGTTCTCAACATGTGATCGCCTCCAAAATTAGGGTAGCCACAATTTTGGAGTCACTGCAAGTTGGGTATCATGACGGCATGGAAGAGGGGCTGCGGGAGCGCAAGAAGCGGGAGACCAGGCAGCGCATCGCGGACGTGGCGATGGGCCTGTTCATGACGCGCGGGTTCGACCCCGTGACGGTGGCCGAGATCGCCCGCACCGCGGACGTGTCCGTCAACACGGTGTTCAACTACTTCCCGACCAAGGAGGACCTGTTCGCCGACCGGCAGGAGCTGGTGACCGACCTGCCGCAGCAGGTGGTGCGCGGGCGGCGGCCCGGCGAGAGCGTGGCGCGGGCCTTCCGGCGCGACTTCCTGGAGGCCCTCGACTCACGCCACTGGCGCTACGGCCTCAACGAGGGCGGCGACGTGTTCGCCCGCATCGTCAACGGCAGCCCGTCACTGGTGGCCAAGCTGCGCGAGCTGCACGTCGCGCGGGAGCGGGCGCTGGCCCGGGCCCTGGCCGACGAGCTCGACGCCGATCCCGACGACCTGACCCCGCAGATGGTGGCCACCCAGATCCTCGGCACGACCAGGATCCTCACCACTCACGCGGTGACCCGGATGCTGGCCGGCGAGAGCTGGGAGACGATCGCGCCCGACCTGCGGGCCCAGGCCACGGCGGCCTTCGACCTGCTGGAGTCGGGCATCGGCGACTACTGCGTGCGGCCCTCAGTTGGAGAAGACGGCCGACAGGATGCCGGCCCCGAGCCCGAGGACCATGAAGGCGGCCCCGAGGATTAGCAGGATCGTGGCGATCATGCCGCAGATGCGGCCGGCCTGCACCGCGCCGCGGTTGTCGTAGGCGTAGCCGCTGGCGTCGATCTCCTTGAGCGCCTTGTTGCCCATCGACCAGGCGAACGGGCCGAGGATGCCGCAGACCACCAGGCTGAGGATGCCGAGCACGAGGATCGTGGTGCCGTTGGGGTGGCTCTGGGGCGGCGGCCCGTAATAGGACGGACCGTAGTTCGGATACGACATGCCCCTTGCGCCCCCTTGCCCCGGTGACTGTCAGGTGCGATTTATACCACAGGCACCTCCTTGATCATGTTGCTGCATCATGGAACGGCACATGACCGATCTTTAGGAGCTTGCCCCCGTGCGTGAACGCGTCCGCGCCCTCCTCGCCGACCGGCGTTTCCAGCGCTTCGTCGTCGGCGTCATCCTGGTCAACGCGGCCACCCTCGGCCTGGAGACCGTTCCCGCCGTCGTCGGGGAGTTCGGCCACCTGCTGGTCGTGATCGACCACGCCGCCCTCTACATCTTCGTGGCCGAGCTGCTGGCCAAGGTCTACGTCGAGCGTTCGGCGTTCGTGCGCGACCCGTGGAACCTGTTCGACACCCTGATCGTGGGCATCGCCCTGGTCCCGGCGACCGGCGGGCTGTCGGTCCTGCGTTCGCTGCGCATCCTGCGGGCCCTGCGGCTGCTGTCGGTGGTGCCGAGCCTGCGCCGGGTGGTCTCGGCGCTGCTGCGCGCCCTGCCCGGGATGAGCTCGATCGTGCTGCTGCTCTCCCTGGTCCTGTACGTCGCCGCCGTCATGGCCACCAAGCTGTACGGCGGCGACTCCCCCGAGCGCTTCGGCAGCCTGCCGACCTCGCTGTTCACCCTCTACCAGACGATGACCGGGGACGACTGGGGCAACATCGCCCGCGAGGTGATGGGCGCCCACCCCACGGCCTGGATCTTCTTCACCATCTTCATCCTGGTCTGCACGTTCGTCGTGCTGAACCTGTTCATGGCGGTCGTGGTCAGCGCCATGGACGAGGAGTCGGCCGAGGAGCGCGCCGCGCTGGAGCAGGACAACACCCTGCACACCCAGCGCATCCTGGAGGAGCTGGCCGCCCTGCGCCGCGAGGTCGCCGAGCTACGCCGGCAGGACGTCGCCGGCTGAGCGCACCCGGCCGGAATGCCCGGAGCCGGTCCGGCCCGGCCGGTAGACCAGCCGCCACAGGGCCACGGCCGGCAGCAGCGTGACCGAGACGTACCCGGGGACGAGCCCCGACAGCGCGGCGACCCCCAGCGGCGCGAGGGCGGTGGGCACCGCCCACCCCCAGATCCAGCGCCATCCGGCGCGCAGGGCCACGCCGAGCACGGCCGAGGCGGCGAAGTACAGCGCCAGCCCGCCGCCCAGCACCCAGCCGGCGCCGTGGTGCAGGGACTGCGCCGGCTGGGCGGCGACGACGCCGAGCCCGGCCGCCGTGGCCGTCACCCCGGCGGTCATGGCGAAGTGCGCGGGCAGCGCGACGTACGGCGGCAGGCCGCGCTCGGCGGCCCCCGGCACGGTGGTCAGGCCGTACTGGAAGGTCAGCCACCACAGGGCGACGATCAGCCCGAAGCCGGCCGCGGCGGCGACGGCGAGCTCCGGCCCCCACGAGTGGCCCGAGGCCGAGACGACGACCTGCATGACCGCCTCGCCCAGCACGATGATCACGAACAGGCCGAGCCGCTCCCCCAGGTGGGCCGGGTCGAGCACGGCGGCGGCGGGCCTGGGCAACGGGCGGGCCGGGCGGCCGGCCCTGACCCGGCGCTCCTCGCGCTCGGCCAGCCGGTGCGCCTGACCGCGCATCTCGGCCAGGAAACGCTCGGGCCGGCGGCTGTTGACGACGGAGAAGACCACGTCGAGCAGGATGCCGAGGGCCCACAGGCCGTAGCGCGTCGAGCCGTCCGCCCAGATGGAGGCGACCCAGGGGAACAGCCCGGCACCGAGCTGGGCCGCCGGCCAGGCCGTCATGATCGTGCCGGCGTGCTGCCCACCCGTGTCCTGCCGGCCCGGACGTTGGAGTAGAGCGTCAAGGACGTCCAGACGCTCCACACCGCGTAGTAGAGCACCACGAACAGGACGACGTTCGTCCAGGTCGGATGCTGGAGCCGATGGGCGAGCTGGGCGACCGCCACGACGACGACCAGGTCGAAGAACAGCTCAAGCCAGCTCGCGTGGCGCTCTCCCGCTTCAGTCACGGCTAACGAGAATAGAACTCCACCACGAGCTGCTCATCCACGGGGACCGCGATCTGCTCGCGCTCGGGCCGGTGCAGGAGGGTGACGCGCAGCTCGGCGTGGTCGACCGACAGGTAGGGCGCGACGCGCTCGTCGGCGTGCACGCCCTCGGCGGCGGCCACGAAGGGCTGCATCCGGCGCGAGCGCTCCCGCACGGTGATGACCTGGCCGGGTTTGACCAGGTAGCTGGGGATGTCCACCTTGCGGCCGTCCACGGCGATGTGGCCGTGGTTGACGTACTGGCGGGCGGCGTAGATCGACGGGGCCAGGCCGGCCCGCAGCACCAGGGAGGCCAGGCGGGTCTCCAGGATGGCGACCAGCTCGGCGCCCGAGGCGCCCGGCTTGCGCACCGCCAGGTCCCAGTAGCGGCGCAGCTGCCGCTCCGACACGTCGTAGTACCAGCGCAGCTTCTGCTTCTCCATCAGCCGCAGCCCGTAGTCGCCGGTGGTGCGGCGGTTGGTCTTGCGGCCGTGCTCGCCCGGCGGGTAGGGGCGCTGCTCGAAGTAGCGGACGGCTTTCCTGGTCAGCGGGACGCCCGCGCGACGCGACAGTCGCACCTTCGGGCCGGTGTAGCGCACGTTCACCTCGATGTGGTTAGGTAATCCTTACTTAGGTAAGGCTAACCTATCAGTGGATGTGATCTCAATGTTGCCCCTCGCCGAGCGGATCCGTACTCTCGCCTCGACCTCGACGCCGGCCAAGCTCACGGTGGACGGCGCCTGTTCCCCCGCCCGGGGCGGCGTGGACGAGAGCGGCCGCCCGGTGCTGCTGGTCCGGCCCGGCGAACCGCTGCACGGGTTGCGCGAGGACGCCGTGGTCGCGGTGAACCTGACGGCCATGCGGCAGCTCGGCGCGGTGACACACCCGCGGGCGATGATCGAGGTGCACGGATGGGCGGAGGCCGTGCCGGAGTCGCAGGCCCGCTCCGCGGCGGTGGCGGTGGCCGCGCACAGCGCCGACGAGGGCCTGTTCGACGCCCTGGAGCGGTACGGCCGTCCCGACGCCCCGCGCCTGCTGCGCCTGGACGTGGCCCAGGTCGTCTACCTCACCGGCCAGGAGTCCGGCGTGCTGGACGCCGACGACTACCTCGGCGCGGCCCCCGACCCGCTCACCGAGACGGCCGAACGGGTGATCGCGCACGTCAACGACTCCCACCGGCCGCAGCTCACCGCGGGCGTGGCCAGGCAGCTCGGCGAGCAGCCCGGTGAGGTGTGGTTGTGGGAGCTCGACCGGTACGGCGCCACCGTGCGCGTGGACGAGTCGCTGGTGCGCTTCCCGTGGCCGGTCCCCGCCCGGTCCGGGCCGTGCCTGGAGACGGCGCTGCGCGGGCTGTTGTGCGGCTGTTGATCACGATTGGCGCTGAATTTCCTCGCTGGACGTCCGCTATGGGCCGACCCATGCCCGCACGTCACTACCATCGGGGTACGTGAGCGGAACCCATCGATCGACGACGCGGACCGCCTCCTCCCCGGCGGAGGGGGGCGCGCGGCGCGGGCGGGCGCTGATGGCCGCCGGGGTGCTGCTCGGCACGCTCATGCTGGCCGGGGCGGGGGCGCTGATGGGCGACGCGTTCAGCTCGCCCGGCCTCGACCCGGTGCACTGGCCGCACGACGCGAGCCGGACCTCCGGCGAGCCGGGGCCCGTCGCCGTGGGTTCGGAACAGGCCACGGCCACCCCCCTCACCCCCACCGCCACGACCCGGCCCACCAGGGTCCGCACGGGGCCCGCCGTGACCGGTTCCACGCCTGGGGGCGTCCGGCCCGAGGGCGGGCGGGGGACGCGCAAGCCGCGCTCGACCACGTCCGGCGCCGTCCCCGGCGCCACCCCCGGCGCCGTCGTCACCTCCCCCGGCAGGACCCCGGCCCCCTCGCCGTCCGCGTCGCCCTCGCGGGGCTCTCGTCCCAGCCCTGCGCCGACGCCGTCCTGGAGCGCCGGTCCGGTGACGACTCCGCCGTCGCACCCGCACGGCACCCCGCCGGGCCGCCACCCGTCCAGGACCCACAAGCCCGGGAGATGACCGCCTGTCGCCGGGGTGCGACGGGTGCCGACGGCGGTGTGCGGGCGGTTCAGCCGGCGTCGTGCGTCATGCCGCGCAGCAGGTAGCCGAGGCCCGTGGCGAAGGTGGCGTCCCAGTCGTGGCCGAGGCCGTGCTCGGCCAGGGCCGGGTAGCTGGCGGCCCGCTCGCGCAGGAACGCGTCGGTGTCGAGCCGGTCGCGGCGCTGCCAGGTTCGCGGCGGGCGTCCCGGCGGGAGTGCTGCAGGAGGAACAGCGCCAGCAGCGCCGTCACCTCCTCCTGCTCCGGCATGAGCCGCCGCAGCA
>NZ_JBSFGJ010000552.1:0-5520 GCF_053596515.1 Nonomuraea sp. NPDC001684 | reverse complement strand
GGCGCGACGACTCGTCCATGGAGCGCCGGACCATCTCCCGCTGGTGGTCGATCCGCCGCGAGCTCTCCCGCTGGTAGTCGTCGAACGGCATCTGTCACTCCTTCTGGGTCGCACCGCCTGGAGCCAGAGTGATACGGAACGTCATCACCTGGTAACGATAAGACGAAAAACTGCCGTACTCCAGTCGCGCCCGCACATCCGCCGATGGAGACCGACACCCCACTGTCCCGCCGGCCGGCCGGGCCGATGAATACGAAGAAGTGCGTACTTCCGAATCGCTGTGCCGGATGGTAGCCGTTCATGCACAATGCGCCCATGACGTCATTGTTCAGGGACGATGGCCGACGCATTCACGACCTGGCGATGGACATCCTCACGACGAGAAAGCCCGTACGCGTCTGGCCGCTGCTGATGGAGCGGCTGACGAAGGACCTGCCGGGAGACCTGGCGGTGCTCATCGACCTGGACTGGACGGCGGGCACCGGGCACGCGCTGACCGGCTCGCCCGACTGGCTGCACCAGGCGCCGCTGGACGCCCTCATCCACTCCCACATGCGCGCGCACCCGCTGCTCCGCCACTACGCCAGGACCGGCGACCGCACCCCTCTGGCCATGGACGACGTCGCCGACGGCGACTGGTGGAAGAGCGAGGCCTACCACGCCGGCCGGGCGGCGATCGGCATCGACCGCCAGCTCGCCCTGCCCCTGGACGCCCGTCCGGGACAGATCCGCGGCGTCATCATGAGCCGCGACGGCACCGGCTACAGCGACCGGGACCTGGAGTACGCCGCTCTCGCGCGTTCGCTCCTCGACACGGTCGAAGCGCACGAGAAGGCCGTCTTCCGGCTGCCCGCGCTCGCGGACCCGGCCGAGCACGGGATCACCCTGCGCGAGATGGCGGTCCTGATGTTGCTGAGCGAAGGGCTGACCGCGTACGCCATCGGCCGCCGGCTCACCATCAAGGAGGCGACGGTGAACAAGCACAAGGAGAACCTGTACCGCAAGCTCGGCGTGCACGACCGGGTCACGGCGTTGCGCAGGGCCCGCGCGCTCGACCTCCTGCCTCCCGAACCGGGACGGGACGCCCGGCTCAACGGTGCGTGATCCACCAGAACAGCAGGCCGACGAGGCCGCCGCCGGCGGCTTCCGCGGCCCCGCGGGCCAGGGCGACGGCGAGGGTGCGGCGGAGGCGGGCGGAACGGCGGCGCGACGCGGAGGCGGCGCGGCGGGGTGCTCGGTTGTCGGTCATGCCGGCCATGACACCGGGGCCGGCGGCAAGGGTGAAGGTATGCCGGACAGGTCCGGATTCACGGGATTAAGCTGCCGGTGGCGGTGATCCGAACCGGTCCGTCCCGGATCCGGAAGGACGGTCCTGATCCAGACGGACGGTCCTGATCCGGAAGGACGGTCCTCGCTGGGCGGAGAGGCGGACGTGGTGGCGGATTCACCGTTCCGGCCGCAGGGGTCGGGCTCCCGGGTCCTGGCCGAGCTGGCGCGGCTGTGGGACCAGGCCCGCGTCCACACCCCCGGCCGGGTGACGCAGAAGGAGCTCGCCCGGCTCTCGGGGGTGCCGCACACGACGGTGAACGGGTGGGCGACCGGGGCCGCCGAGCCGCGGACGGGACCCGGCACGTGGCCAGACCCTTTTCCGGCTCGATTCCTGTGGCCGTGAGGCAAGCATTCCCGACCTCGACACCCTTTGTGATGGATCGAATACTGAGCGTGACAAACTCCTCGGACGGAAGGATCCCCCCATGCCCACCGCCCGCATCGCCTCCGGTCAGACCGCCCCAGGACAGGGCTGGCAGGCTTACGGCTCCAACGGCATCTACATCGACGTCGACACCAGCTCCGCGCACTTCTCCGGGCGTCCCGTCTACGTCACCTCCGTCAGCGGCACCGGCGGCAACCAGTGGAACCTGGTCGGCCCCAGCGCCGTCTACGACGCCACCGCCACCAAGTTCCGCGTCTACGTGCAGTGGCGTGACGCGTCGGCGCTGTCCCCGGGCACCGCCCAGCAGTTCGGCTGGTACATCCAGTGGATCGGTTACGACAACCCCTGACCCGCGCGGCTCGCACGGCCGGCCGGAGCCCGGACGGGCCCGGCCGGCCTCGCCATGAGGGGTCCCCGGGCGGCTCCTGGGCCCGGGGTGGCCGGCTGCGGCGTTCGCCGGAACCTTCGTGCCCGCCTCACGCGTTGATCAACAACACGGGAGGTGGGCATGGATGTGGTCCTCGCAGGGTTGGCGGTGCTCCTCGGGGCGGTCACCGTCGGCACGGTCCTCGCCGCCGAGATGGCGCACGTCCGCGCTCGTCTGCGGCTCGGCGGGCTGCGCGAGGTCGACCTCGGCCACTACGAGCTCGCCTGTCTCGCGGGCGGTCCCGTACGGGTGGCGGACACCGCGATCGGGCTGCTGGCCAGGGAAGGGGAGATCCGCGTATCCCGAGGCGGGAAGATCCATCGCGTCTCCACGGCCGTGACGGCGGGATACCCCGTGGAGGAGCGGCTGGTCGCGATCCTCGCCGAGCGCAGGACCTCGCCGGTCGTCCAGGTCAAGCGCCGCCTGGCGGACAGCGCGGAGGTCGCCGGGATCAGCCGCCGGCTCGCCGACCTGGGCCTGCTCGTCGACTCCCGGAGCGTGCCCGGGTTCCGCGTCTGCCGCGACGTCCTGAAGCTGATCCCCACGGTCGCGGCCGTCGCCGCCGGGGCCGACGTGATCTACATGATCGTCGCGCAGTCGCCGCCGCTGAGCGTGGCTGCCCTGTTCGGGTTCGGCGCGAGCTGGCTGGCGGCCAGGAAGATCCGGACCCTGTACGTCAGGAGCCGGCCGGTCCGGCTCGGCCGCGCGGGCCGCCACCTGTTGGAGAAGGCCCGCCTGGCACACCCGTACGGGGCCGAGACCGACGCCGTGGCCGTGCCGCTCGCACTGTACGGACTGAGCCACCTCGGCGACCCGCACCTGTCCGCCGAGCTCAGCAAACGTTCGATCCCGGACGGCCACCTCTACCCGGCCGCCCCCAGCACCCCGAACGACCAGTGCGGCTCCGTCGGCTGGACCCCGGACGACAGCGGAACCGGCACCTGGGACGGCGGCGGCGGCTGGAGCGGCGGCTGGGACGGAGGAGGCGGCGGCGCGGGCGACGGTGGAGGCGGCGCGGGCTGACGGGCGGCACCACACTCCCCCGGCCACGGCCGCAGCCTCCCGCTGCCGGCCCGGGCACCAGGATGAGCCGTTCCACGTCCTGCGGCGGCAACCGTCAGGGTGCGGCCTCGGACTCTTAAGATCACTCAAGAGCCCCGACAGGAAGACGTCACGCATGCGCACCATCTACGCCGTCACCCATCCGGAGGCGACGCACCACGTCGAGAGGGTCGTCGGCGGCTGGCATGATTCGCGGCTGACGCCGGCCGGCCTCAGCGCGGCAGGCTCCATCGCCCAGGCGCTGCGAGCCCAGATCCCTCATGGCGCCGACGTGGAGCTGTTCTCCTCGGATCTCCAGCGCACCAGGCAAACCGCCGAGAAGGTCGCCGAGCTGTTCGGCGTGCAACCCATCCTGGACCGCAGACTTCGGGAGAAGTCCTACGGAGAGGCGGGGGGAAGGCCACAGGAGTGGCTGGACCAACGATTCATCCCGCCGCCGGCGGTCGGGGAACGATTGGAGCACGACGAGGGCGTGGCGGGCGCCGAGACCAAGGCGGCGTTGGCGCGGCGCATCTACGCGGCCATGGACGAGATCTTGCAGCGTCCCTGCGAACACCAGATCATCGTGACTCATGGTGGTTCCTTGACCTGCGTCGTGACGTCCTGGATCAAGATGCCGATCAACGCGGTGGGTCATGCCAGTTTCCGGGTGCCCTCGGGCAGCATCACCACGCTGCGCGAAGACGACTTCTTCCACAACCGCACGGTCGTCAGCCTCGGCGACACCCGCCATCTCGGCCCCGCCGAAGCCGGCTGACCTCTACCTGGCCCGCTTCGAACGCGGCGTACCCATGGAACATGACGAGGTCGGCGCAGCATGTCCCCTTCGGCGAGAACCCGCAAGGCGTACCGCGGGGTACCACGCCGGACTCGCGCTTGGCGCGGCTCGGGAGTCGGCCGGCAGCGTTGCCCTGCGAACTCGTCCGGGCGACGACTTGGGAAGAGGAGGCAAATGCCGAGATGGCACCCCGAATCGGCCTGCCGCCGCCGGCCGTCGTGAGGCGGAATCATTCAGGCTGACCAGAATTCCGGCTATTCCTACGCCTGCTGGAAGCCAGTGTGCCCCATCCACGCGTCAGTGCTCTGCCCCTCGCGTTGTGGGCATGAGCGATCGCTCATGGCGGGGGCGTGGTTCGGCATTGGCGCTCATGACGGGGCCGTCGCATAGTGAGGGCCATGGACCGATCCCTGCGCGTCGCGGTCATCGGCGACCGCGATCCGGCGTTTCCTCCGCACCTGGCCACCGACGACGCCCTCCGCCACGCCGCCGCGCACCTCGGCATCGGGGTGGACGTCCGCTGGCTCGCCACCGAACCGCTCCAGGCCGACCTGGCCGAGGTCGAGGCCGCCGACGTGTTGTGGTGTGCGCCCGGCAGCCCGTACCGCAGCCTGTCCGGCGCTCTGGCCGCGCTCCGGCACGGCCGCGAGCACGGCGTCCCCACGCTGGGAACGTGCGGCGGCTGCCAGCACATGGTCATCGAGTACGCACGCCACGCGCTCGGCTTTGAGGACGCCCAGCACGCCGAGTACGACCCGTACGCCTCGGCCTTGTTCGTGTCGGAGCTGACCTGCTCGCTGGCGGGCAAGACCATGCCCGTGACGCTGGCTTCCGGTTCCCGGGTGGCCGCGTTGTACGGGCGGACCGAGGTCGAGGAGGAGTACTACTGCAATTTCGGCCTCGCCCCCGACCGGCAGGCGATCCTGCACGACGGCGGCTTCCTGGTCACCGGCGTGGACGGCGACGGAGAGGCCCGGGTGCTGGAGATCCCCGGGCATCCGTACTACGTGGCCACGCTGTTCGTGCCGCAGGCCCGCTCGCGTCCCGAGGAGCCGCACCCCTTGGTGGCCGGTCTGCTGCGTGCGGCGCTATGACGTTCACCCAGCTCAGAATCCTGCAGGCGGTCGCGCGGACCGGCAACATGACCAGGGCCGCCGAGGAACTGGCCACCACCCAGTCCGCCGTCAGTCACGCGTTGCGCGCGCTGGAGAGCGAGCTCGGGGTGGCGCTGCTGGTGCGGGGCAGCCAGGGAGTGCGCCTGACCGCGGCGGGGCGGGCCGTGTGCCGCCGCGCGACGCTCATCCTCACCCAGGCGGAGGCGCTGGAACAGGAGGTGGCCGCGATCCGCGGGCAGGAGCGGGGCAGCCTGCGCGTCGGCGTCATCCCCAGCGCCAACGCCCGGCTGCTGCCGCCTCTGCTGCGCCGGTTCGCCGAGGCGCATCCGCGGGTGCGGCTCGCGGTGATGGAGGGCTCGGACCACGAGGTCCTGGAGTGGCTGGAGACCGGGGCCGCCGACATCGCCACTGTGTCGGCCGCGGC
>NZ_JBSFGJ010000551.1:0-5541 GCF_053596515.1 Nonomuraea sp. NPDC001684 | reverse complement strand
GCGACGCCCGGATGAGCGGCACCGCGTACGGCACGTTCGTCCTGCACGCCTCGCCGGAGGCGGCGGCCGGCGGCCCGCTGTCGCGGGTGCGCACCGGCGACCCGATCGTGCTCGACGTGGCCGCCAGGAGGCTCGACGTCGACGTCCCGGAGGCCGAGCTGGCCGCCAGGGAACCGGTCATGACCGGCCACGCCCGGCCGGTCCGCGGCTGGGAGCGCCTGTACGTCGACCACGTCACCCAGGCGCACCTCGGCGCCGACCTCGACTTCCTGACGGGCTCCTCCGGCGACGCCCCCGGCCGGGAGTCCCATTGAGAGCAAAGAGTGCCCGGCGCCGTGCGCGGAATCTTCCCCGTGGGGTACGGGGTTCCCTACGGGAGCCCGGCTCAGCGGATCTCCCGCGAGTGCGGGACGATGTGATCAGGTTTGACGACGTATGAGGAGGAAGCGGTGAACGGCGACATCAGCCAGAGCCAGGAGTGGGCGGCTCTGGGCAAGCATCACGAGGAGCTGGCGGGAAAGCAGCTTCGTGAGCTGTTCGCGGAGGACCCGGGCAGGGCCGGGCGGATGACGGTGAGCGCCGGGGACCTCTACCTCGACTACGCCAAGCACCGCGCCACCCAGGAGACGATCGACCTGCTGGTGGCCCTGGCCGAGCGGGCGGGCCTGCGCGAGCGCATCGCCGCGATGTTCGGCGGCGAGCACATCAACGTGAGCGAGGACCGCGCCGTCCTGCACGTCGCGCTGCGCATGCGGGAGAACGCCAAACTGGTCGTCGACGGCCAGGACGTCGTGGCCGACGTGCACGCGGTGCTGGACAAGATGAGCGCCTTCGCCGACCGCGTCAGGTCCAAGGAGTGGAAGGGCGCCACCGGGCAGCCGATCAGGACCGTGGTCAACATCGGCATCGGCGGGTCCGACCTCGGCCCGGCCATGGCCTACGAGGCGCTGCGCGACTACGTGGACGCCGGCGTCGAGGCCAGGTTCGTCTCCAACATCGACCCCGCCGACATCCTGGGCAACCTGCGCGACCTCGACCCGGCCACCACGCTGTTCGTGGTCGCCTCCAAGACCTTCACCACGCTGGAGACGCTGACCAACGCCAGGGTCGCCCGGTCCTGGCTGGTCGGCGCGCTGGGCGAGGACGCGGTCGCCAAGCACTTCGTGGCCGTCTCCACCAACGCAGAGAAGGTCGCCGAGTTCGGCATCGACACCGACAACATGTTCGGCTTCTGGGACTGGGTGGGCGGCCGCTACTCCTACGACGGCGCCATCGGCCTGTCGCTGATGATCGCCGTCGGACCGGACCGGTTCCGCGAGATGCTGTCCGGCTTCCACAGCATGGACCAGCACTTCCGCACCGCGCCCTTCAACGCCAACATGCCGGTCCTGATGGCCCTGCTCGGCATCTGGTACACCGACTTCTTCGGCGCCGAGACCCGCGCCGTGCTGCCCTACAGCCAGCGGCTGCACCGCTTCCCGGCCTACCTCCAGCAGCTCACCATGGAGTCCAACGGCAAGTCGGTGCGCGCCGACGGCAGCCCGGTGACCGTCCCGACCGGCGAGATCTTCTGGGGCGAGCCGGGCACCAACGGCCAGCACGCCTTCTACCAGCTCCTGCACCAGGGCACCCGGCTCGTCCCGGCCGACTTCATCGGCTTCGCCGAGCCGTTCGAGGACCGCGAGGGCATGCACGACCAGCTCACCGCCAACCTGCTCGCCCAGACCAGCGCGCTGGCCTTCGGCAAGACCGCCGAGGAGATCGCGGGCGAGGGCACGCCGCCGGAGATCGTGCCGCACAAGGTGATGCCGGGCAACCGGCCCACCTCGACGATCCTGGCGACCAAGCTCACGCCGTCCACGCTGGGCCAGCTCGTCGCGCTCTACGAGCACATCGTGTTCGTCGAGGGCACGATCTGGGGCGTCGACTCCTTCGACCAGTGGGGCGTCGAGCTGGGCAAGAAGATGGCGCTCGACGTGGCGCCCGCGCTCACCTCCGACGAGCCGCCGCAGACCTTCCCCGACTCCTCGACCGAACAACTCGTGCGCAGGTACCGCGAGCTGCGCGGAAGGCGGGCCTAGAGATGGGGCGGGCGGGCGCGCTGGTCCTGTTCGGCGTCACGGGCGACCTCGCGCGCAAGATGCTGCTCCCCGCGCTCTACCACCTGACCGCCGACGGCAGGCTCGACCTGCCGATCATCGGCGTCGCCAAGACCGACATGGACCTCGACGCGCTGCGCGAGCACGCCCGCGAGGCGTGCGGCGGCGTCCAGGACGCGGCGTTCGAGAAGCTGGCCGGCAACCTGCGGCTGGTGGCGGGCGACTACCGCGACCCCGAGACGTTCGCGAAGCTGCGGCAGGAGGTCGAGGGCAAGGGGTTCCTCGTCCACTACCTGGCGGTGCCGCCCGCGCTGTTCTCCGTCGTCGCCGAGGGGCTGGCCGGGGCCGGGCTCAACCACGAGGCCAGGCTCGTGGTGGAGAAGCCGTTCGGGCACGACCTCGACTCCGCGCGCAGGCTCAACGACGAGCTGCTGAAGTACTTCGACGAGGACCACCTGCGGCGGGTCGACCACTTCCTGGGCAAGGAGCCGGTCGAGGACCTCATGGTGTTCCGGTTCGCCAACATGCTGCTCGAACCGCTGTGGAACCGGAACTACGTGCGCAGCGTGCAGATCACCATGGCCGAGGACTTCGACGTCGCCGACCGCGGCGGCTTCTACGACGCCAACGGCACGGTCCGCGACGTGGTCCAGAACCACCTGCTGCAACTGCTGGCCATCCTGGCGATGGACCCGCCGCCGTCCATGGACGCCCGCGCCCAGCTCGACGAGAAGTGGCGGGTGCTGCGCGCCGTCCAGGCCGTCGACCCGGCCCACGTCGTGCGCGGCCAGTACGACGGCTACCTCGACACCCCCGGCGTCCGGCCCGGCTCCACCACCGAGACGTTCGTCGCCATGCGGCTCTACATCGACAGCTGGCGGTGGGCGGGCGTGCCCTGGTGCATCCGTTCTGGCAAGGCGCTGCCCACCACCGACCTGGAGATCGTGGCCGAGCTGCGCAAGCCGCCGGTGACGATGTTCCGCGGCGGCGACGTGCCGCCGGGGCCCAACCTCATCAGGTTCCGGCTGCAGCCCGACGCCGGGGTGACCTTCGACGTGCTGGCCAAGGAGCCCGGCCGGCAGCGGACGATCCCGGTGCCGGTGAGCGTCGACTTCACCAAGGTGCTCGGGCCGATGGAGGCCGCCTACGAGCGCATCCTGACCGACGCCGTCAGCGGCGACCCGCGGCGGTTCGCCCGGTTCGACCTGGTGGAGGAGTCGTGGCGGATCGTGGGCCGGCTGCTCGACCTGCCCGACCAGCCGCTGCCGTACGAGAAGGGCACCTGGGGGCCCGAACCGGCGGAGAAGATCCCGCCGGGCGGCTGGCACGAGATCTCCACCACGTTCGACTAGCGGCCGATCCGGGTGAACGATGGGCCCATGGACATCAAGGAGCTGTTGGAACAGTCGAAGGACGCCGTCACCGTCAGGCGCGTCTTCGGTGAGCCGATCCACCATGGCGACGTCCTGGTCATCCCCGTCGCCCGGGTCGCCCAGGGCGGCGGGGCCGGTCAGGGGCAGGGCCGGGACGAGAAGGGGGAGGAGCTCGGCAGCGGCGGCGGTGGCGGCTTCGGCTACAGCGCCACCCCGGCCGGGGTGTTCGTCATCAAGGACGGCGACGTGCAGTGGCGTCCGGCCGTCGACGTCAACCGGATCGTGCTCGGCGGCCAGATCGTCGGCCTCGCCCTGGTGCTGACGATCCGGACCATCTTCAAGAAGTGGCGTCACAGGAGGTAACGGGGGCACATCATCTGACGTGCTCATCGATCTGCTCGACGCGGGGCTGCCCGGCCACGAGGCGCTGCTGCCCGGCTCCAACCTGCCGGTGCGGGTCGCCCCGCTGGGCGGCGGCACGTCGCTGGTCCGCTTCCCGCCCCGGTGGAGCCGTCCCGGCCGCGGCCACTACCTGGCGGGGGAGGAGTTCGTGCTGCTGGAGGGCGAGCTGCGGGTGTCGGGGGTGGCGTACCTGCCGGGGGAGCACGCCTGGCTGCCCGCCGGCGCTCTGCGCCACTCCGGCGCGGCGCCGGCGGGGGCGCTGGTGTGCACGTTCTTCGACGGCGAGCCCACCTGGGTGTCCAGCGACCTGGACGAGCCCGACGGGCCCAGCCTGCGCACCCCGCTGGTGAGCGTCGTCGTCCCCGAAGGCGGGCTGCCGCTCACGTCGCACTCCGTGCTGCTGGACACGCCCGTCCCGCTCGACCACCCGGCCGAGATGATCACGGTGCCGAGCTGGACGTGGGAGCTGTCCACCTTGATCCCCGAGGGCCGGGTGCTCGTAAGGTGGACGCCATGATGACCTCTTTGACGCAGTTCGTGGGGTTCGGTGCCCTGGTGCTGGTCGGGGCGATGTCGCCCGGCCCCGACTTCGCGGTCGTGGTGCGCCGCTCGGCGCTGTCCGGCCGCGGGCACGGCATGGCCGCGGCGGCCGGGATCGCCGTGGGCGTGGCCGTCTGGGTGATGGCCGCCGGCACCGGCGTGGCCGCGCTGCTGGCCGCCTCGGCCACGGCCTTCACCGTGGTCAAGATCGTCGGCGCCCTCTACCTGCTCTACCTGGGGGTCAAGGCGCTGCGCGCGGCCCTGCGCACGGGCGGCGCGCTCGACCTCGGCCTGCCCGCCCCCGCCGACCGCGGCCCGTGGGCGGCCTTCGCCGAGGGGCTGCTGACCAACGTGCTCAACCCCAAGGCCGCGCTGTTCTTCGTGGCCCTGGTGCCGAACTTCGTGAGCGAGGGGGCCGCGTTCGGCGACACGCTGCTGCTGTCGGCGGTCGCGCTGGCCGGCACGATGGTCTGGTTCCTCACGGTGGCGAACGTGGTGAGCACACTGCGCCGGGTGTTCGCCCGGCCCGGCGTGCGCAAGGCCGTGGACGGGCTGACCGGCGCCGCGCTCATCGGCCTCGGCGTCAACCTGGCCGTCGCCGGCCGCCCTTGACCGGCCCCTCGACGGCCCGGCCATGAGCGGCGCGCGGCCGCGTCAGGAGACGGCGACGCCGAGCAGGTGGCCGAGGCCGAAGGTGACGGCGGCGGCGCCCGCGCCCAGCCCGAGCTGGCGCAGGCCGCCCAGCCACCACGGCCGCGCGGTCATCACCGCCACCGCCGCGCCGAACCCGAACAGCGCCACCATGCTCAACGCCAGCGCCAGGAACAGCCCCGACGCCCCGAACAGGAACGGCGCCAGCGGCACCAGCGCCCCCGCGGCGAAGGCGAGGAACGACGAGCCGGCCGCCAGGTAGGGCGAGGGCAGGTCGTCGGGGTCGACGCCCAGCTCCTCGCGCACGTGCACGCGCAACGCCTGCTCCGGATCGGCCGACAGCCCTTCGGCGACCCGGCGGGCGAGGTCGGCGTCCAGGCCGCGCGACCGGTAGAGGGCGGCCAGCTCGGCCCGCTCGCCGTCGGGGTTGCGGGCCAGCTCGCGCCGCTCCACGGCGATCTCGGCCCGCATCAGCT
>NZ_JBSFGJ010000550.1:0-5567 GCF_053596515.1 Nonomuraea sp. NPDC001684 | reverse complement strand
GTCGAGCGCGTGCGCGACACGCTGGACGTGCTGCCGGACGGGCCGATCCTGTGCGCGGGCGGCGAGCCGCTGCCGCCGGGCGCGGCCGAGCGGGCGGTGATCGTCGGGATCGACACGATCGTCCCGACCGCCGAGCGCCCGGCGGTCGAGCTGGGCCCGGACGACCTGGCGTACGGCTACTTCACCTCCGGCACCACCGGCACCCCCAAGTGCGCGATGAACCGGCACGGCGGCCTGGCCAACCGGCTGCGCTTCATGACCCGCTACTTCGCCGCCACCGGCGACGACGTCGTGCTGCAGAACAGCAGGCACACCTCCGACTCCGCGCTGTGGCAGCTGTTCTGGCCGCTGACCACGGGCGGGCGCACGGTGCTGCCCGTGCAGGGCGACTTCCTCAACCTCCGGCACACCATCGACCTGATCGCCCGGTACGGCATCACCACCGCCGACTTCGTCTCCAGCGTCTTCAACGCCCTGGTCGCCATCGTGGACGGCGACGCCGCCGCCCTGCGCGCGCTGTCGTCCCTGCGCCGGCTCGTCGTCGGCAGCGAGGCGGTCAGCCCGCGCGCGGTGCACCGCCTGATGGCCCTGCTGCCCGGCCTCGACCTGACCAACGGCTACGGCCCCACCGAGGCGTCGATCGGGATGGTCTTCCACCGGGTGTCGGCGGTCGACGGCGACGCGGTCCCGCTGGGCCGCCCGATCGACAACTGCTACGCCGTCGTGGTGGACGACGATCTGCGTCCGGTCCCGCCCGGCACGACCGGCGAGATCGCGATCGGCGGCGCCTGCCTGGGCGCGGGCTACCTGGGCGACCCGGCCGCGACGGCCAGGGCGTTCGTCGGCAACCCGTTTCCGGACGAGATCCCGGGCGAGCGCCTCTACCTCACGGGCGACCTCGGCCACCTGGACGACGACGGCCGCCTGTTCTTCGCCGGCCGCAAGGACTTCCAGGTCAAGATCCACGGCGTGCGCATCGAGCTGGGCGAGATCGCCGCGGCGGCCCAGCGCTGCCCCGGCGTGCTGCAGGCCGAGGTGCTGGTGGCCGAGCAGGCGGGCGTCAAGGCGCTGGCGCTGTTCGCCTCCGGAAGGGGCCTGACCGAGGCCGCGCTGGCCGCCGAGCTGCGCCGCACGCTGCCGCGGACCAGCGTCCCCCGTTACTTCTTCCCGCTGGTCGAGATGCCGCTGCACGACAACGGCAAGGTGGACCGCGGCCGGCTCCAGGAGATCCTCGACGGCCGGCTGGCCGAGGACACCGCGCTGCTGGCCGAGAGCGCGCCGACCGCGTGCCTGGGCGACCAGGTGCTGCGGGCGATGCGCTCGGCGCTGGGCTGGCCCGGCCTGACCGCCGAGACGCACTTCGCCGAGTCGGGCGGCGACTCCATCCAGGCCCTGTCCGTCGTCCACATGATCACCGCCGAGACCGGCGTGCGCGTGGACGTCAAGGACCTGTACGACCACCCGACGGCCGGCGCGCTGGCCCGGCTGATCGAGCGGCGGCGGCAGGACCACGAGGCCATCGAGGAGGAGTCGGTGCTGATGGCGCGCGACTCCGTGGTGCCCGACGGGGAGCCCATCCGGCGGGCGTCCAGGCCGGAGCGGCTGCGCACGGTGCTGGTCACCGGGGGCACCGGGTTCGTCGGCAGCCGCCTGGTGCACGAGCTGCTGAGCCGCGGCGGGCTGCGGGTGTGCTGCCTGGCGCGGGCGGCCGACGACGAGGCGGCCACGGCCCGGGTCGTCGCGGCGCTCGCCGAGCGGGGGTTGTGGGAGCCGCGCTTCGCCGACCGGCTGGAGGGCTACGCGGGCGACCTGTCCTTACCCGGCCTCGGGCTGGACGGCTCCACCTGGGAGCATCTGGCCCGAGCCTGCGACCTGGTGCTGCACAACGGCGCGATGGTGAACTTCCTGTTCGACTACCGCGCCCACCGTCAGGCCAACGTGCGCGGCACGATCGAGCTGGTGCGGCTGGCGATGGCCCACCACCCGGTGCCGCTGCACTACGTCTCGACGCTGGGCGCCTTGCAGACGGAGGCGCTCCACAGGGGCGAGCGCGTCCCGGAGGACTGCGACCCGGCGCTGGCCAGGCCGCCGGGCGGCGGCTACAGCCGGTCGAAGTGGATCGCCGAGCGCTACCTGGCCGAGGCCCGGCGCCGGGGCGCGCTGGTGACCGTGCTGCGGCTGGGCGAGATCATGCCGAGCGCCGACAACGGCTATCCGAACCCGGTCGCCTTCACCCACCTGCTGCTGTCGGCGTTCGTGCGGCTCGGCGTGCGTCCGGACGTCGCCACGCGCACCGACTACACCCCGGTCGACTACGTCGCCGCGCGGGTCGGGGCGGCCGTGGCCGACCCCGAGGTCTGGGGCCGTACGCTGCACGTCTTCCGCGCCGAGAGCGTCCGCATCGACGACGTGCCGGCGCGGGCGGGCGTGCCGGTCACGCCGATCCCGTGCGGCGACTTCGCGCGGCTCGTGCGCGAGACCGGCCGGGCGAGCGGGGACCGCGAGCTGATCACGCTCGCCTCCCTGCTGCCCGCCGCGGCGGACGAGGAGGAGCTGCGCCGGGCGTTCGGCGGGCTGCTCACCGACAACCCCGCGCTGTTCCGCAAGGACGAGTGCCACAGGCTCGAACAGCGATGGCGGCTCGGCGAGGGCACCCTCGACGGCCCGATCGCCGCCTACCACGCCCGCCTGGCGGGCACGGCCGGGCAGCGGGTGCCCACCGGTTGATCAGGAAAGGTCAGGAATGCGCTACCGCAAGATGGGAAACCTCGGCTGGGAGGTCAGCGAGGTCGGCTACGGCATGTGGGGCATCGGCGGCGGCCCCGGCGGCTTCACCGGCTGGGACTACGACGTCGCCCCCCGCTGCCTCGACGAGGCCGTCGAACTGGGCTGCACCTTCTTCGACACCGCCTGGGTCTACGGCCGCGGCGTCAGCGAGCAGCTGCTCGGCGCGCTGCTGCGCCGCCACTCCGGCCACCGGCTGTACGTGGCCACGAAGATCCCGCCGAAGAACCGCGAATGGCCGCCGAAACCGGACGACACCCTCGACGACGCCTACCCCGCCGAGCACATCCGCGAGTACACCCACCGCAGCCTGGACAACCTGGGCGTCTCGCGCATCGACCTCATGCAGTTCCACACCTGGGAGGACCGCTGGGCCCGCGACGAGCGGTGGCAGGAGGCGATCAGGGACCTCAAGAGCGAGGGCCTGATCGACGCGGTCGGCATCAGCGTCAACCGGTGGGAGCCGGCCAACTGCCTCGCCGCGCTCGACACCGGCCTGATCGACGTCATCCAGGTGATCTACAACATCTTCGACCAGGCGCCCGAGGACGAGCTGTTCGACCGGGCGCTGCGCGACGGCGTGGGCATCATCGCCCGGGTGCCGTTCGACGAGGGCACCCTCACGGGCACCCTGACCGCGGACAGCACGTGGCCGGAGGAGGACTGGCGCAGCACGTACTTCGGGCCGGAGAACCTGGGGCCGAGCGTCGAGCGGGCCGAACGGCTCAAGGCGGCGCTCCCGGAGGGGCTCTCGCTGCCGGAGGTCGCGCTGCGGTTCGTGCTGCACCACCCGGCGGTCAGCACGGTGATCCCGGGGATGCGCAGGCCGGCGCACGTGCGGGCCAACCTCGGCGTCTCCGACGGGCGGCCGCTCGACCCTGACCTGCTGAGCGAGCTGCGGCGGCACCGCTGGGACCGGGTGCCGGCCTGGTGGTCGGGGTGAGCGGGCCGCTGGTCGCCATGTGGGCGCACTCGCGCTCGGCCTCGACGGCGTTCCTGCGCATGATGATCGAGCGGGGCGACGTGGCCGTCCTGCACGAGCCGTTCCTGGCACTGACCGAGGAGGGCTCGCTGACGCTGCCCGCGCCGGACGGCGGCGAGGTGACGGCCCGGTCGGAGAAGGACCTGCTGGTCCGGCTGGCCGAGCTGGCGCGGGCGCGGCCGGTGTTCGTCAAGGAGGTGCTCGACTACGAGTACCCGCACCTGTTCAAGCATCCGGAAGACCTGGCGGGGATCGTCCACACGTTCATCGTGCGCGACCCGCGGCCGACCATCGCCTCGCACTACGCGATCAAACCGGCGGTGACCTGCGACGAGATCGGCTACGAGCGGCTGTTCCTGCTGCACGAGCTGGTCCGGGAGGCGACCGGCCGGCGGCCGCTGGTGATCCGCACCGAACGGCTGATCCGCGAGCCGGCGGCGGTCGTCGAGGAGTTCTGCGCCTACACCGGCCTGCCCTTCCTGCCCGGCTCGCTCAGCTGGGCCGCCGGCGACCGCCCGGAGTGGGGGCGGACCCGCCGCTGGCACCTGGACGCGAGCGGCAGCGCCGGGTTCGAGGACCGCGGCAACGTCTACGCCGCCACCGTGGACAACCATCCGGCCCTGCGGGCCTTCTACGACCACCACCTCCCCTTCTACCAGCGCCTCGTCCAGGACGAATAGGGAGTATCCATGTCAGAGTCACCGGGCCGGCTGTTCGCGCGGGCCTACGCCGAGGACCCCGGCCACGCGGAAGTGACCTTCGACTACACCATCACCGAGGCGCACGAGCCGACCAAGGACCGCCCCCGCCTGACCGTGCGCAACCTGCTCAAGGTCGTCCCCGTCGAGGGCGACACGGCCCGGTTCTGGACGGAGTCGCCGCCCGGCGAGGAGGAGCGGCGGTCGGTGCGCGACTCGGACGTGCGCCGCGAGGCGGCCTTCAGGTTCGGCATGTCGGAGGCCAAGGTGCATCCGATCCGGGCGTGGGTGCAGATCCCCGACGGCCTGGCCGCCGACCCGGACGCGCTGGCCACCTTCCTCGACTACCGCCTGCTGGTCCGGCTGGCCACGGCCGAGAACCTGGCCCTGACCACCGCCCTGCTCGGCCATCCGGAGATCGCCCGCCTGCCGTACGACGACTACGTCCACGGCGTGCTGTCGGCCTGCGACGAGGTCGAGCAGTCGGGCGCGACCCCGCACGCGATGATCGTCAACCCGCGCGACTACTACCACCGGCTGATCGGCCGCGGCGGGCTGCTGGCCGAGCTGGCCGAGGGCAACGGCATGAAGGTCAGCCGCAACCGGTGGGTCGCCCCCGGTGACGCCCTGGTCGGCGACATCTCCGTGGCGGCCAGGCTGCTGGACGCGGGCCGCTCGGTGATCCGGGTGGCCGAGCCGCCGCCCGGCACGTTCGCCCGGCCGGGCGTGGCCGTCTGCGCGGAGGTGTACGAGGGCGTCGCGGTGCATCTGCCGGGGTTGTTCTACCTGGTCACCCCAGCCGGGGAAAACACCGTATTTCCCACTTCATAGCAATCGAGTAGAACGAGAACGACGAAAGGCGGTGACCGTGTCGGACACGAGCCAGGAATACCGGCGCAATGGTTGGTGGCGCGACGAGACCTTTCTGGACGACTTACGCCGCAACATGGCCACGTCCCCCGACAAGGCGGCACTGATCAGCCGGCGCGTCGCCGACGGTGTCACCGACGTCGTCACGTACGCCGAGCTGGGCGCGATGACCGACCGCATCGCGCACGGCCTGGTCCGGCTGGGCGTGCGGCCGGGCGACTTCGTCGCCATCC
>NZ_JBSFGJ010000549.1:0-5612 GCF_053596515.1 Nonomuraea sp. NPDC001684 | reverse complement strand
CAGAGGGAGACCTCTTCGACATAGCGCCGGAACACCTCGATGTCGGCGCTGGCCGCATACGGCTCCTCGCAGGTCTTGAGCGCGAACTTGCCCGCCTTGTACAGCGGGTTCTTGGTCAGCACGGCCGGGGCCGACGCGGCGCCGGCCGTCCCGCTGAACGCGGCGCTAGTGAGCACGCCGACGAGTAATGGCACGATCAAGGACCTCGGACGCATGGCACCGGACCTTACATGGGTGTCAGCCCACATGCGCCCAAACCCACATTGACTCGACCAGGACCTCGAGAGCGGTTGTAGCGGTGTGAGGCGCTGTGGCGATATCAGAGGGCAGGCGGGCGCCTTCGCGGATCGATGGGGGTTGTGGATGGGATCGGCCACCGGGGTGCCCGGCGATTCCCAGGCGCACGCGGCGCGGGAGCGGATCGCCTCGGTGGTGCGGCGAAGCGGGAGCGGCCTGCTGAAGCTGTCGCCGCACGCGGTCATCGCGACGTTGTGCGCCAGCGCCCTGGTGCCGCTGGCCTTCGAAGGCGCCGATGGTCCCGTCGCGGCCGGGGTGCAGGTGCTGGCCGGTGTCGGCGGCAACGTGCTGGCCGATGTGATCATCAAGTCGATGGACGCGGTACGGAGACGCGCCGCCGGCCGTCTGCTGTCAGGGGAGGAGATCGAGAACGAGATCGGAACCCAGCTCCTGCAAGCCCTGGAGGCCGCCAACAGCAACACGCCGGACCTGCGGCGGGAGATCGCCGGCGTGCTGCACGGGATCGATGCGGCAGGAGCCGCTCTGGAGGCCGCGCTCACCAGCGGAGACCAGCGGCTGCAGGCCCATCTCACGACGGTCTTCGCCGAGTTGAGCGGAAGCTTCGCCGAGTTCCGTCAACTGCTGGGCGATCTGTCGGGCAAGGCCACTCAGCTTCAGGACTTGCTGTACCGCCAGGCCGCCGAGCAACGGCACGATCGGGATCTCGCCCTTCAGCAGTCGGTGCAGCTGATCCTGATACGTGATGAGATAGCGGCCGTCAACCGGCGCGCGGCCACCTCGCAGCAGCAGGCGGATGCCCCCAGTCCTCGATGGTTGGACGAGGCGCCGTACCGGGGGTTGTGGCCGTTCGACCGCCACCATTCCCCGATCTTCTATGGCCGTGAGCGCGCCACCGCGAAGCTGCTGGGCAAGCTCGCTGAGCGCTTGCCCGGGGCGCGGCCGGCCATGGTCACCGGCGCGTCGGGGGCGGGCAAATCCTCCCTGCTGCGGGCCGGGCTGCTGCCCGCGCTGGCCCGCGGGCTGCTGCCCGGCGCCGTGAACTGCCGGGACTGGCCGCAGGTGGTGATGACTCCGACCGCGCGCCCACTGGATGAGATGGCGGTCCGGTTGAGCGCTCTGGGCGGGCTCGAACCAGGTGCGGTACGCCGCTCACTGGAGGCCAATCCGCAGGACGCGCACCTCACCGTGCGGCACGCCGTACTCGCTGATGCCGAGCGGCACGCCCGGCACGAGGCCGGTCGGCTCGTGCTGGTCGTGGACCAGTTCGAGGAGGTGTTCCTGCTGGCCGGCGGTCGGGAACGCGAGGCGTTCCTGACCGCCCTGGTCGCGGTCGCGGGCACGCCCGCGCTGGTCGTCCTGGCCGTTCGTGGCGACTTCGCCGCCACCTGCGCCGCTCACCCCACGCTGGCCGAGGCGTTGGAGGACGGGCAGTTCGTCCTCGGTCCGATGACCGAATCCGACCTGCGCCGGGCCATTACCGGGCCGGCGGGCATCGCCGGTCTGGAGGTCGAGGCAGGTCTGGTCGACAGCGTGCTGAGCGATCTGCGCTCGTACGCCGACGAGGGCGGCTATGGCGCAGGCGTGCTGCCCCTGTTGTCCCAGGCGATGCTTCTCACCTGGGAGAAGAGCCAGGGCGGAACGCTGACCAGCAGGACGTACGGGCTGGTCGGCGGCGTCGCCCATGCCGTGGAGTCGGCCGCCGAAGAGGTCTACGGGAGCCTGTCCGCCGAGCGGCGACGCCTGGCGCGCGAGGTGTTCCTGCGGCTGGCCGCCACCGGCCCGGACGGGCGGCCGGTGCGCCGCCGCGTCACGCGCGCCGAACTGCTGGGCTCGCACGCCGCCGGCCGGGCGGCCGACGTGAATGACGTGCTGGAGGCGTTCACCGAGCGCCGGCTCCTCGTTCAGGGCGGCGCCGACGAGGGGAGCCCACGCGGCACCGTCGAGATCGCGCACGACGTGCTGCTGAGCGCGTGGCCCAAGCTGCACGGCTGGCTCGACGACGATCGTAGCGACCACCTGGTGCTGCGGCAGTTCCTGGACAGCGCCGCCGACTGGCAGGCCAGAGGCCGCGATCCGGCGTTCCTCTACCGGGGCACCAGGCTGACGGCGCTGCAGGAGGCGTTCCCCCGCTGGGACGACGATCCTGTACGCAGCCCCGCGCTCACCGGCGTGCATCGCGCGTTCCTGCACGCGAGCGAGCGGGCGGCGACGCGGACCGCGCGGACCCGTCGCGTGGTCCTCGCCCTGCTCACCATCCTGGCGCTGGCGTCACTGACGGGCGTCGGCGTGGCGATGAACCGCGCCACCGAGGCGAGCAACCAGGAAAGCACCGTGCGCTCGCGCGAACTGGCCGGCCGCAGCGTGGAGTTGAGCGAGACCGATCCGGCTCTGTCCCGGCTGCTGGCTGTCACGGCCCATGAGATACGGGACACCCCGGATTCCCGCGCGGCCATGACCACCGCCCTGCTCAACCCTGCTCGCGCCGTGTTCACCGGTCACGTCGGCGAGGTCGAGAGGGTGGCGTTCGCCCCCGACGCGAGGACGCTGGCCTCGGCCGGACGTGACGGCAGCGTCCGGCTGTGGAACATCGCCACGGGCCGTCCGATCGCGCGCTTCACCACCGGGCCGGGCGAATGGGCGCGGGCAGTGGCTTTCAGCCGCGACGGCAAGCTCCTGTTCTGCGCGAGCGGTACGGAGGAATCCAACAGGGGCGCGATCTACATCTGGGACGTCGCCGGCCAACGGCAGGCCGGCGCCCCGCTCACCGTCGCGGACGTCATCGAGGGGCAGACCGTGCGCTTCAACGCGCTGGCACTCAGCCCCGACGGCGAGACGCTGGCCGGGGCGGGAGACGACGGCATCCTGTACCTCTGGGAGGTCGCCACCCGGCGGCGCCTCGCCCAGATCACCGCCGACCAGGTCGAGGACGTCGTCTTCAGCCCGGACGGGCGCGTACTGGCCACCGCCGGCACGGACGGAACCGTGCTGTTCTGGGACGTGGCCCGTCGCCGCGAGATCACGCCCCGGACGGCCACCCGCAAGGGCAACATCACGGCGTGGAAGGTGGCCTACACCCCTGACGGCACCAAGCTGCTGAGCGATGACAGCGATGGAACCGTGCGCTGGTGGGACACGACCACCCACCGCCGGCTCGGCGCCGCCCTCAAAGCCTCCGGTTCGGCGCTGGCCGTCAGCCCCGACGGCGTCACCATGGCCACCGGCGGTGAGGCGGGCACGATCGCCCTGTACGACCTCAGCACCCGCCGGCCGGTCGGCGCTCCCCTCGTCGGCCACACCGGCACGCCGCTGGACGTGGCCTTCTCCCCGGACGGGAAGGCGCTGGCCAGCGCCGGGAACGACGGAACCGTACGCGTCTGGGACCTCGTCCGCGGCCGGCAGATCGAGCGGCCCGTCACCAGGCCCGGCACCGGCGATGTCTACGAAATGGCCCTCAGCCATGACGGCCGTACGCTCGCCACCTCCAGCGGCACGAGCGTGCTGCTGTGGAACCTGGCCGGGCGCGACCGCCGCGGACGCCTCGTCGTGAGCCCGCTCGGGCAGCCCATCGCGCCGGGCAGGACCGGCGACGGCGGCCCGGTGGCCTTCAGCCCCGACGGCACGATGCTGGCCACCGGCGCGGCCGACGGCGTGATCGACCTGTGGACGGTCGCCACCCAGCGGCCGATCGGGCCACCGCTGCGCGGCCACACCGAGCACAACGGGCAGAGCTGGGTCCGCGGGCTCGCGTTCAGCCCCGACGGGGGGACGCTGGCCAGCACCGGCGCGGACGGCACCTTGCGGTTCTGGGACGTACGCGCCCGGCGGCAGCTCGGCCCGCCGGTGGCAGGCGTGCGCGGTTCCGCCCTGGCCTTCTCCCCCGACGGCGCCACCCTCGCGGCGGGGCTGGACGACGGGAGCATCCGCCAGTGGGATCGGCGTTCCCGCCGCGAGAAGGCCGCCCCGCTGCGCGGCCACATCGACGCCGTCACCTCCATCACGTACAACGCGGACGGCTCGCTGCTGGCCAGCGCGAGCAGCGACCGCACGATCCGGCTGTGGGATCCGCACGCGGTACGGCCGAAGAACCAGCCGCTCGTGGGGCACACCCACACGGTATGGAAGGCGGCCTTCAGCCCCGACGGCCGGCTGCTCGCGAGCGCAAGCCGTGATCGTACGATCCGGCTGTGGGACGTCGCCACCCAGCGGCCACTCGGCCGTCCACTGACCGGACACGACGGGGACGTCTCGGGGATCGCCTTCACCCCGGACGGCCGCACCCTCGTCAGCACCGGCTATGACTCCACCATTCGCGCGTGGAATGTGAACCTGCCCTCCGACCTCGAAGCCGCCGTATGCGCCCTGGCCCAGCGGCCGATCAGCCGCGCGGAGTGGAACCTGTACGTACCGGGCAAACCGTACGTGCCGACCTGCGCTGCCTTCGTACGCTGAGTTCAGCGTGCCGGCCGGGCGGGCGGCCTGAGGCCGTCCATCAGGAGGTCCAGCAGGCGACCGGCCTTGGCTTCATGCTCGCGCCGGGGGGCCACGGTGAAGATGCCGATGAGGGAGGCGGCGACGTCTTCGGCGGTGACGTCGGAGCGGAGGTCGCCCGCCGCGCGACCGGCGTCGGGAATCGTGGTGATGGCCGCCAGTGGCTCGCTCCGGGGCTGCGCATGGGCGATCTCGCCCGACTCGATCATCGCGAGCAGCGTGTCGAGCATGCCGTTCTTGGTCGCGATCCAGTCCCCGAACAGGTCCATCCAGCATCGCATCGCCGCGGCCGGGGGCAGTCGGCCGAGCACCTCGCGGGCGCCCTCCGACGTCCGCACGGTCCTGCTGCGTCCGGGCCCCGGAGTCAGCGGCCGCGCCTGGACCTGGGGCAGGGACGACAACGCCCATGCCGCCGTGTTCTCCGTCGACCGGCAGGTCGTCGCCCGAGACCGCATCCGCCGGCTCACGCTGCTGACCGGGGTCGTGACCATCGTGCGCCACGAGAACGATCTCGTCGTAGTGCGCGCGGCGACCGAAGCCGAGGCGCCCACTTGTGGAGTGGCAGATACCCTCCCCTGGGCGTCACCGCGAAGCGTCCAATGGAGAGGTGACGACCAGACTTTCCCGGGCCCCCTCGGGCAGCGTTGGCGCTGGCCGGGCTCATCGCCTCCGCCGCGGCGGGCGCGGCCCTTGCCTCCACCCGAACCACGACGCCCAGCGTTCCGGCAGCCCCCGCTCCGGAACCCGTGCAACCCCCTCCCCCAGCCCCTGCCGGGCCCCTCCATCGTCATCTTGGGCTCTTGACCCCTTCTCGCAGGCCAGAGAGAGATGATCTTGTAAGGCATGTAAGGCACTGTGGCGAGCGG
>NZ_JBSFGJ010000548.1:0-5613 GCF_053596515.1 Nonomuraea sp. NPDC001684 | reverse complement strand
GGCTGTCGGCCGTGATGATCGCGGCGGCGTCCGGGGCGCGGGTGGTGGCCGTGGACATCAGCACCGACGGAGCCACGTGGTCACCCGCGGCATCCTGGACGCCCAGAACCACAAGTCGCTCAGCCGCCAGGAACCGCTGACCCCAGGCAAGTCCTACCAGATCACCTGGAAGACGCTGCCGCTGGACTACGAGTTCAAGGCCGGACACCGGCTGGGCCTGGTGCTGACCGGCGCAAACGACGACTTCAACCTCGACGTCACCGGCAACGGCGGCGGGGACGACGCCGAACCCGGCACCGGGGCCAAGGTCACCGTCGACCTGGCCGGTACGTCGATCTCGCTGCCGCTGGTCACCGGCACGTCCACCGGGTCCAGCTAGTACTGCGTTCCTCAAAGGGTTAGGTGAACCGTCGGTGTAGCTGGCGGCCAGTCCCGGATTCCGAGTCCTGGTCGCGCGTGTCATGGGCACGGCCGTGAGCCGGCCGCGGCGATGTTGCGGCGCGCTCAGCAGGACGGCATGGTGGCCGGCGCGGTGGCGGCCTACCGGGTCCTCAAGTCGAACCCGCCGGACACCGCCGAGATGCTGTGCTGTCTCACCGCCGTCTATCGCCAGGCTGGCTGGTATCCGCCCGCTTCGCGCGATTGACAAACACCTGGCGCTCGGACTCTGTGCGGCAGGGTGGGGGATTGGTCAGCGCGTGTGGTCGGCTCGGTTCCACCAGCCGGTGGTCGCTGCGACGCCGGCCGCTCCGGTGAGCACCACCAGCAGCAGGCCCGGCGGACCTGGCGGGTCCTGGCCCACCCCGGCGATGCCGGCGTACAGGCCGGGCACCGACCAGGGGAAGACGGCGCCGTAGCCGAGTGCGGCGATGATCTGGGCGGCGAAGATGATGCCGAACAGCACGCCGACGGCGGCGAGGTAGCCGCGGCCGGCGCTGGCGGCCAGGGCCAGCGGCGTGGTGGTCAGCGCGGCCAGCCCCGCCGCCGCCACGAGTCGCGCGACCCCGGCGGCCACGGTCGGCGCCGACCAGCCGGGCAGGGCGAGCACCGCGCCGATCAGCAGGCCCAGCCCGGCGAGCAGCAGGGCCAGCAACAGCGCCCAGATGGCGGCGACGGTGAACTTGGCGGCCACGACGGCGGTTCGGGAGGTACGGTTCCGGCGGTGGGCGCGATCATGCCGAGCAGCATGCGGATCAGGGTCGTCTTGCCGGCGCCGTTGAGGCCCAGCAGCGCGTAGATCTCGCCTCTGCGCACACTCAGGCTGACGTCGTCGACGGCCACGACGCCGGTGTAGCGCTTGGTCAGGCCGGCCACCTCGATGACCGGGGCGCCTGCGCTGCCCATATGGTGCTCCTTCATCGCCCGGTGATGGCCGGCAGGATGCACAGGCCGTACACGATCTCCACCTCACACCTCTGTGACGACGTTGCGGCGACGCAGGCGGGCGGCGGCGACGGTGATCCAGGCGAAGCCGACCAGCAGGGCGGCGTGTTCGAGCAGCCCGGCGGGCGCCGGCCGGACCACGCCCTGAGCATCCAGGCGGAAGGCGACCCCTGCGGCGATGGCAAAGGTGATGACAAGAGCCCCGGACCATCGCGAGTAGATCGTCCACCTGCGGCCACCGGCGTGCGGGCCCCGCGCCAGCACGAGCGGCATGGCCGCCAGCGCTGCGAACAGCACCAGGCCGGCCAGCCCGTGGACGCGGCCCGCGGTGGTGACCACCTCGGGCCGGCCCGGCGGATAGCCGAGGGCCGGATCAGTGGGCACGACCCCCGCCACGACCATCGCCAGACCACCGGCCACCAGGAGGAACGCCGCCCAGACGGTGGCCCGGCCGGGAGGAAGAGCGCGGCTTATTCCGGCGGCGAAGGCGAGCAGCAGGAGCCCGCCGATCATGAAGTTGGCCGTTTGCAGCCAGCCGCGTTCGCCGGTGCCGAGCTGACTGGCGTCGTTGTGCCAGAGGCTGTAGCCGGGCCGGGTGGCGCCGTCGATCAGGAGCACCGCTGGGACGAGTACACCGGCGGCGACGCCGCAGCCGAGAAGGGTCGTGGTCGGGCGCATGGGGAGCAAGCCTCCTAGCTCCGCGATCGGAAGATCGCGGGCCGACCAGGCTTCCCGGCTCACCCACGTTCGCGCCCCTTCTCGGGGCACGTTCATGCAGACGCCTGGAATGTAACACCTGGCCGCCCGCCCGGCCAGGTGTCACACGGCTTCAGCCCTGGATGAAGCGGCGGGTCATGTACCGGCGCACCGGTGGCAGGGACGCCAGCCGCAGCGGAAGCAGGCTCAGCCACAGCACCAGGGGGTTGGCCGGGGCGTAGACGCCTTTGACCCGGCGGCCGAGCTTCTGCTTGCGTTCGGCCTCGGGACGGATCGCGGCCTCCCACGCGGCCAACGCGGCGGGGATGTCGCCGGGGTGGGCGGCCAGTTCGGTGCCGAGCCGGTCGGCGCCGCCGACGGCCAGCGAGGAGCCGTACCCGGCGAACAGGGTGACGCACCAGGCGGCGTCGCCGAGCAGCACCACCCGGCCCTGGCTCCAGGACGGGGCGACGACCTGGCTGATGGTGTCGAAGTAGACCGAGTCGGCCCGCTGGAGGCCGGCGAGGGCTTCGGGGATGACCCAGCCGAGGTCGCCGTAGACGCGTCCCAGCTGGGTGGCGACGTCCTCGCCCGGGCGGGCGTGGTCGGCGCGGTAGCCGAAGAAGGCCACGTTGCGGCCGTCGCCGACGCTGATGACCGCCGCGGTACGACCGTTGGACGACAAGGTGCCGGTCGCGCCGGGTGCGATGGTGGCAGGCAGCCGGTCCAGCATGAAGACGGCGACCTTGTGCTCCAGGTCGAGCAGGAAGTCCTCCTCCGGGCCGAACAGCAGAGCGCGGGTGGCCGAGTGCAGGCCGTCGGCGCCGATCAGCAGGTCGGCCTCCTCGACCGAGCTGTCGCTCAGGGTGACGCGGACGCCGTGGTCGTCCTGGTCGACGTGGGTGAGGGTGGTGCCGAAGCGGATCTCGGTGTGGTCGCGGACCCTGTCGTACAGGACGGCTTCGAGGTCGCCGCGCAGGATGGTGATCGAGCGTGGCCCGGTGGTGGCGGCGATGGTGGCGCGATCGAGTGCGAAGCGGCGGGAGCCGTCGCTCTTGTGGTAGACGAGCTCGGTGGTGTCGAAGGCCTTGGCTCGCAGGTCGGTCACGATGTCCATGTGTTCGGCGGCGTCGTAGCCGATGCCGCCGAAGGTGACCGCGTAGCCGCCGCCGCGGCGGGCCGGGGCGCGTTCGACGATGAGGGTGTCCCAGCCGATCTGGCGCAGGCGCAGGGCGGTGGCCAGGCCGGCGATGCCGGCTCCGATGATGACGGCGCGCATGATGGGTGCTTCCTTCAGTGGGAGAGCTGGTCGAGCAGCCGCTGTTCGGCGGCGGCGTCCAGCCAGGTGTCGGGGGAGGGTGCGTCGGCGCGGGGTGCCGGGTCGCCTTCGGCCTGAAGCCAGGCCCAGGTGTCGGCGAGGGTCTCGCGCAGCGGGCGGGTGGTGAGCCCTTCGGCCAGGGCGGCGCTGACGTCGGCGTCGTGCATGCCGCTCGGCACGCTGCCGTCTGGCAGCCGTAGCCCGAACTCCATGCCGAGCGGCAGGCCGTGCTGCAGGAGCAGCTCCGGCGGTGTCCACACCAGTTCGGTGTCGAAGCCGGTGACGTTCAGCGCCGTGGTGAGCAGGTCGCCGAGGGTGGTCGCGCCCGGCGGGCCGGTCACGGTGAAGGCCCCGTTCAGGCCGCGTTCGGCCGAACGCAGCATCCAGGTGGCCAGGTCCCGGACGTCGAGATACTGCAAGGGGGTATGGGCGGGAGCGGGGGACAGGACCCTGCCGCCCTTCTCCAGGCGGCGCAGCCACCACGGGATGCGGCCGACATCCTCGTACGGGCCGAGGATCATCCCTGCCCTGGCCAGCAGTGCCCGCTCGCCGAAGGATTCCAGGACGGCGAGTTCGCCGCCGCGCTTGGCCGCGGCGTAGTCGGCGTCGTCCGTACTGGCTGGGTCGCCGTCGACCAGCGGCGCCTGCTCGTCGGCGTCCGCCGGCCAGGGCCAGCGGTGTACGCCGCGGCTGGAGACGTATCCGTAGTGCCCGGCCCGGCCGGACAGCAGGCGGGCGCTGTCGCGCACCACCTTGGGCGCCCAGGCCCAGGTGTCGATGACCGCGTCCCACTCGCTGTCGCCCAGTGCCTGCCGTACGGACTCGGTGTCGGTGCGGTCGGCGAGCAGCGGCCGCACGCCGGGCGCGGGGGCGCGGCTGAGTCCGCGGTTGAGCGTGCTCACCTCATCGCCCCGCTCCAGCGCGGCCTCCACGACGGCGCGACCCACGTGGTGGGTGCCGCCGAGAACCAGTAGTTTCACGATGCTCCTGAAGTGAGGGGCAGCCAGAGGGCTGACGGGTGCTGATGGTCGTGGAAGATCTCGTGCTCCGAGGCGCGCAGGTTCGTGCCGGTCGCGAGCGGCCCGCCGACGCCGGCATGACGGCCGTGCCGTCGGCCGGACCATGGCGTCGCGCACAATGGCCGGGGCGGCGGGGAAGGCATCGGGTCGTCTCCTGGGGTCGGCAATGCTGCTCGCCGACCAGGCTTCCCGGCACACCATCGTGCCCTCTCGCGGAGAGGTCGATGTGATGACTGTATCGAAGTTTCAGAAATTACTGAAGAGTGAGCATGTTCGATAGCCTGCCTCTTGAGAAGGAGGCGCCTTGAACGACAGGTCTGAACAGTGGCAGGCGGCGGAACGACTGGCCCTGACCTTGATCGAGGGCGGGCTTCAGCGCATGCCCGCTCGCACGCTCGCGGTCTTCCTGTTCACCGATCAGGACAGTGTCACCGCCGGCGAGATCGCCGAACGGCTTGAGGCCAGTGCGGGATCGGTCTCCGGCGCCATCAGATCGCTGCTGGCCGTCGGACTGATCGAACGCCTGCCCGCCCCCGGCAGCCGCCGTGAGCACTACCGACTCCGTGACGACGCCTGGGCCACCCTGTTCACCAGCCAGAACACCGTCATCCAGGCCATGCTCCAGGCCGCGACCGCCGGAATCGCCGCCACCGAGGAGGGTGATCCCGCGCGGCAGCGCCTGACGCAAATGCACGCCTTCTACGAGTTCCTCCTCGGCGAACTCCCCGCCCTGCTGCAACGCTGGCACCATCAAAGCGGCTGACTCCGGCCAAGATCTCGTCAAAGCGGCCCCGTCACATCAGGTAGCGCAGCCATAGATACGGCGCCACCAGGGCGACGGTGACAACGGTGACGATCAGGCCGTACTTGGTGAACTGCCAGAAACTGATCGGGGTGCCGTTGGGGGCGGCGATGCCGAACGTGACGACGTTGGCGGCGGCGGCAACGGCGGTCCGCCCGGTCACGGCACGACCCTGTCGAGGAGGGATCGCCATGGACTCATCGGTGCCGGACGTCGTCATCGCATGACACGCGGATCTGGACATGTCCTCCCCGGGTCGCGGTCATCATGCCCGCATACCGTCCGATCGGGGACTCAGACCAAGAGCCGGACCGAGGGAACCTCCGCATCAGCCGCGATTTCGTCTTGCATTCTCCGCACCGTGGACTCCAAGGACGACGCACGTTCGTCTGAAT
>NZ_JBSFGJ010000547.1:0-5695 GCF_053596515.1 Nonomuraea sp. NPDC001684 | reverse complement strand
GACGCAGGGCACGCCCTGGGCCACGCGCGGCGTCGCGGGCAGCCGCCGGATCACGACGTCCTCCTGGACCGGCTCCCGGACCGGCGCGGCGGCCTCCTCGCTCGCCGGGAGCACGGCGGCGGCGGCCCGCCGGGCGGCGCCCGCGCAGGACAGTCCGGGCCAGGCGTGGGCGGACGGGGGCGGCGTCGCCCGCACGGTCGGCCGGGTCTTCTTCACCACCGCCGAGGGGCGTACGGCCTCCTGCTCGGGCACCGCGGTGACCAGCGCCAACCAGAGCGTCGTGATGACCGCGGGCCACTGCGTCAAGATGAACGGCGCCGCCCACCGCAACTGGGTGTTCGTCCCCGGCTTCGACGACGGCCGCCGCCCGTTCGGCACGTGGGTGGCCACCCGGCTGCTGACCACCCAGCAGTGGAACACCAACGAGGACATCAACTTCGACGTCGCCGCCGCCGTGGTCGCGCCCTTACAGGGACGCACGCTCACCGACGTCGTCGGCGGCCAGGGGGTGGCCTTCAACCAGCCCACCGGACGGCAGATGTTCTCCTTCGGCTACCCGGCCGCCGCCCCCTTCGACGGCTCCGACCTGGTGTTCTGCAGCGGACGGGTGTTCAAGGACCCGGTCAGGACCCGCGACCAGGGGCTGCGCTGCGCGATGACCGGCGGGTCGAGCGGCGGACCGTGGTTCGAGGGGTTCGACACCTCCAGCGGCCTCGGCTGGCTGAACTCCGTCAACAGCTTCAAGTACGACTTCGCCCCCGACTTCATGTTCGGCCCCTTCTTCGGCAACGAGGCCATGGCCGTCTACCAGGCCGCACAACGCTCCGGCGCCGCCTGACCACCGCCGGCGTCCGCTGATTGATCTGTTTTGGGCCCCCCGGCCGGTATTCCGGCCGCACGGCGGACGCTCTGACCCGGCGCACGAACGCCACCACGCCGTCAGGCGACCCACGGGGGACCACGTTGACCCAGACCAGTGCCGACGCCCATGCCGCCTCCCGCCTCCGGCCGGCGGCGGTGCTGCGGCTGCTGGCGGGGCGGGGCGCGTTCCGGGCCGGTACGCAGGTCGCCGCGGCGGCGCCGGCGGCCGTGTGGGACGGGGCGACGTTCGGCCACTACGCCACCGCGCTCGGGCTGTGCGGATGGCTGCTCCTGGTCGCGGACGCGCCGGAGAAGGCCGCGCTGAAGACGCTGGCGCGGGTCAGGCGGACCGGCCCTGCGGTGGCCAGGCTGACGGTGGCCATGTCCGCCGCGCCGGTCGCGGTGCTGCTGGCGGTGCTCGTTCCCGTGGCGGTGATCGCGCCGCTGTCGACGGCGGCCCTCTGTCTCGCGGCCGGGGCGTGGTCGGCCTGCACGGGCCTGCTGATGACGGTCTCCGGGCTGCACCGCGTACGCGGCCGGCCCGTGCTGGACACGATGGCCTTCGTGGCCAGCGGCGGCGTGGTGCTCGCCGTCACCGCCGCCACCCTGTGGACCGGCTGGCCGCCGCAGACGCACCTGCTGCTCGTCCTGGCCGGGACGGTCGCGGTGACCTGCGGGGCGCTGGCGGCGCTCCCCCGCGACTGGCTGCGCCCGCCTGCCGGTCATGGGCGGCGGGCGTTGCTGCGTCCCCTGTCGCGGGCCGCCTGGCTGCTGGGGGCGGCCGACCTGTGCGACGCGCTCTGCTTCGCGATCGTGTACCTGGTGCTCGGCGCCTCGGGGCGGGCGGGGCAGAGCGGCGTGCTGTATCTCGCGCTGCTGCCGGCGGTCGCGGTCTGCCAGCTCGTCATCTACCTGCTGCGGGTCGCGCAGCCGGCGACCTCGCGGCGGCTGCGCGGGCTCACCGGACGGGCCGGGCGGGCGCGGGCGGCACATCTCCTGGGCCGGGCCGGGTGGGCGGGAGGCGCCGTCGCCGTCGCCTGCGCGGCCCTGCTCCGGTGGGCTCCGGACGGGCTCGCGGCGTCGCCGGTGGTCCTGGCCGGGCTGGTCCTCGTCGTGCCGGCGCTGTTCCTGACCGTGATGTACGCGGCCTACCTGGTGGAGAACACGAACAACGACGTGCTCGTCGTGACGTCGGCGGGCGCGTTCGCCGGGCTGGTGGCCACCGCCTCGCTGGCGGTCGTCGTCGTGCCGTGGTCGGGGGCGGCCGGGGGCCTGGTGGCGCTGGCCCTCGGGGTGCCTGTGAAGGCCCATGTGATGCGCCGGATGCTGATCTCGCGGAACTCGGAGTGACGACATGTACGTGATGGGCATCTCCCGGGCGCACGACTCCGCGGCGGCGCTGGTGCGCGACGGCGAGATCGTGGCGTTCGCCGAGGAGGAGCGGCTCACCCGCGTCCGGCACGACGGCCGGTTCCCCCGCCGGGCGGTCGCCTACTGCCTGGAACAGGCGGGGATCGGGCTGGACGAGGTGGACCACGTGGCCTTCCACGGGCAGCGGACGGGCTCCCCGCCCGGCTGGGAGGTCAGGGAGGCCGCCGGGCACACCGGCCCGGCCGGGTTCGGGGTGCACCAGGTGGAACACCACCGCGCGTACGCGGCCGGCGCCTTCCACGTGAGCCCGTTCGACTCCGCCGCCGTGCTCACGATGGACGGGACCGGCACCTGCCTGGCCGTCGCCGACGGGGACCGGATCAGGCACCTGCGGCACGTCGGTCAGCCCCACTCGCTGGGCGCCCTGTACGCGGCGGTCACCGGCTACCTCGGCTTCCGTCCCGGCCTGGACGAGGACAAGGTGATGGCGCTGGCGGCCTACGGCGGCGACACCTACGTCCAGCCCTTCGCCGACCTGCTGCGCCTGACCCCGTACGGCGGCCACGAGCTGGACCTGAGCTGGTTCGAGCCGCACGCGGGCGGCGGGCGGCACACCGTCTCGGCGAGGTTCCTCGACGCCTTCGGCCCGCCGCCCCCGCCCGCCGGGAAGATGCTCACCCAGCACGCCGTGGACGTCGCCTTCGCGCTCCAGGCCACCCTTGAGCGGGCCGGGCTGCACCTGGCCCGATGGCTGCGCGAGACGACCGGGGCGACCCGGCTCGCGGTGGCCGGCGAGACCGCGATGAACCCCATGCTGAACGGCCGCCTGCTGGCCGAGTCCGGCTTCGAGGAGCTGTTCGCCCAGCCCGCCGCCGCCTCGCTCGGCGCGGCGCTGGAGGTGAGCGTCGGCCGGTACGGCCGGCCCCGCCCGGCGGGCGGTCACGTGTTCGCCGGGCCCGGCTTCACCGAGGAGCGCATGGAGAAGGCGCTGCGCGACGCGGGCGTGGACTACCGGCGGCCGGACGACATCGCCGGGCACGCCGCCGCCCGCATCGCCGACGGCCTGATCGTGGGCTGGTTCCAGGGCCGGACGGAGTGCGGGCCGCGCGGCCTGGGCAACCGCTCGCTGCTGGCCGACCCGCGCGACCCCACGTCCGCCGCGCGCATGAACGAACGGGTCAGGCGCCGGGAGCCGTTCCTGCCGCTCGCGCCGTCGTGCCTGGCCGAGCGGTCCGCGGACTACTTCGCCGGGGGGCATCCCTCGCCGGTCATGCTGCTCGGGTTCGACGTGCTGGACCACCGCCGCGGCGAGGTGCCCGCGATCACGCACGTGGACGGCAGCGCCCGCGTGCAGACGGTGAGCCGGGCCGCCAACCCGCTCTTCCACTCCCTGATCACCCGCTTCGAGGCGCTGACCGGCGTGCCGATGCTGGCCGGCGCCTCCTTCCGGGACGACGACGAGCCGATCGTGTGCACGCCCGAGGACGCCGTCGCCTGCTATCTCAGGACCGGCGCGGACGCGCTGGCCCTCGGCCCGTTCTGGGCCCGCAAACGCCGGACGGACGACCGGGCCGGCCGGGAGGCGGACCGATGAGCGGCGCGAGGTCCCTGCGGCCGCACCCGCCCCGGCCCGTCCTGTGGCGGGTGCTGACCGCAGGGCGGGCGGGCGAGGCGGGCGATGTACAGCGTTGAGGTGGCGGCCTCCATCGGCGAGGTCGGGGCCGGGGAGTGGGACGCGCTCGCCGACGGCGTGCCGTTCGTGCGGCATCACTGGCTGGCCCTGGCCGAACGCGTCCTGTCCGGGCACCGGCCGCGCTACCTGCTGGTCCGCAAGGACGGCGGGCTCGTGGCCGCGGCGGTGTGCGCGCTGGAGCACCGGCTGCACAACCCGGTGCTGGAGTCCCGGTTCGGGCGGCTGACCAGGAGGTGGCCGTTCCTCCAGGTCCAGGCGCCGATGACGGCGACGTCCGGGCTGCTGGGCGGTGAGGGGCCGCAGCGGCGGGTGCTGCTGCGGGCGGTGCGGTCGCTGGTCAGGCGCGAGCGGCTGCTGTTCTGCGTCGTCGACCACCTGCCGTACGCCGCCGGGCAGCCGGGCTACAGCCGCCTGGGCTGGTTGCCGGAGACGCTGCTGGACCTGACGTGGCCGTCGTACGAGGCGTACCTGGACCATCTGCCGCGCAAGAGGCGGGCCGAGATCCGGCGCACGCAGCGCCGGGCCGCGCGGGAGGGCATCGAGGTCCGGCCGCTGACGGCCGGGCCGGGCGGGGAGCCGGACCGGCTGCTGGACCGGCTGGGCCCGATGGTGGCCGCGGCCGCGCAGCCGGTTGTTCGCCGCCCGCAGCGCGATGGTCACCCGGCTCGTCGGCGGGCTGGGCCACCGCCTCGACCCGCCGCAGCTCCCGTCCCCGCCATCCAGCACGTGACCCAGGAAGGACGAGGGCCGGTGCGCGCCGCCGTTCAGCGCTCGCGGCGCTCCGGGGGGAGCTCGCCCGCGAAGACGCGTAGCTGGAGGGCCAGCGTGGCGTAGTAGCCGACCAGGGTGGTCAGCTCGAACAGGCCGCGCTCGCCGAGCGCCGCCGTGACCGCCCGGTAGTCCTCCTCGGCCAGCGTCCCCGTCCGGGTCAGCTCGCGGGCGGCGAGGACGGCGGCGCGTTCGGCCGGGTCGGCCAGGCCGGGCGGACGTCCCTCGCGCACCGCGGTCAGCTCGGCCTCGGTCAGGCCGCAGGACCGGCCCACCGCCTCGTGCGCGTCGCGTTCGAAGTCGCTGCCCCAGTGGGCGGCGACCACGAGGATCGCCAGCTCCCTGGCCCGGTCCGGCAGCACCGAGCCGTAGCGCACCGCCGCGCCCAGCGCCTGGAGCGCGCCGCCGACCGGCGGGCTCAGCAGCATGGCGTTGAACGGGCCGCGCAGCCGTCCCCGCTCGTCGGCGAGGGGGAAGACCTGAGGGCCCGCCGCCCGGGGGCCGCCGGTGATGGCGCGGTAGACCTCGGTCTGGGCGTCGTCCAGGTCTTCCGGGGGAAGGGCGGGCAGCCGGGCGGTCATGCGGTGCTCCTGTCTCGGCGACGCGGGCCACCCGGGCTCCGCCGGCGGGTGGACCTGCGATGACGTCTCGCGCTCGGGTGCCGGTGGCGCGGTTAGCCGTGGCCGGATCACGGAACATCCTAGGTCTCTAGCCGCGCGGCCGTCTTGGAGATCATGACCATGGAGTTCGCCACTCCCCACCGCCACCGTCACCGCCCGCCGGGGCGTGTCTCGTGACCAGGACCGGGGTGTCCGGGCCGCTGCTGGTCGTGCTCGGCCTGCTGTCGGCGGTGGCGCCGCTGGCCACCGACATGTACCTGCCCGTGTTCACCGACCTGGCGGCCGACCTGGGGACGGGCGCGGCCGGCGTGCAGCTCACGCTGACCGCGTTCCTCACCGGGCTGGCGCTGGGGCAGCTCGTCATCGGGCCGCTGTCCGACCG
>NZ_JBSFGJ010000546.1:0-5703 GCF_053596515.1 Nonomuraea sp. NPDC001684 | reverse complement strand
CTGTAGGCCTCGTCGGGGCCTCTGCTGAGGTTGTCGAGCTGGCTGGAGACCGCCCTGTCGGCGACCGCCGCGGCGAGCGAGGCGGGGTCTGCCGCGGCCGGTGCGGTGGTGCCGGGGTCTTGTGCGGGGGTGGCTCCGGGCGGGGCGGCGCTGGCGGGAGACGCGGGAAGCGTCAAGGTCGCGGCCGTGGCCAGGCCGGCGACCGCCGCGAGTAAGGCTTTGGGTTTCACGCTGTGGTGCTCCTTTCGGCAGGCTCCCTTCGGGCCGTTGCCGCCTTTGGGCGTGCGCGGGTCACCACGCGGTCAGGGGTCTCCTGGATCGCGGGAGGTGAAAGGGGGCATGGGGGGTGATAAAGGGTGACGGATACAGCAAGCGAACCGTTTCGCCTTGTTGCCGCCAGACGCTAAGCGCTGGTTGACTGCTCGAAAATACGTATGTTCATCGGTAGGCATACCGACATTTCTGTTACCGCTGGTCACACCCATCCACGTGCCAGAATCGGCCGTCATGCCGGACAATCGGGCAGGGAAAGTCCGGCATTCCGGGCCCGCTGAAGGGCGGATCGGCCGGCGGCGACCGGCTCGGCGACGCCCGATAGGGGCGGCGGCGTCACCGCTATTCGGCGGGACCGGAACCTGCGCCGGCGCATCCGCCCGCGTCCCCGTGATCCCCGTCTAACCGGCACCGGACGGAAACGTCACGCCCAGGATGCATCCGGCACGGCCCGGGTGTTCAGTGCGGTTCCGGGGCGAGACAGCTTCCGCTCTCATGGACCTGGTCCTTCGGCGGCGGCTCGACGGACACGCCGTTGCCCCAGTCGGTGAAGTCGATCTCGGTCACGCTGCTCCTGGGCACGCCCTCCTCGGCCGAGGGGTTGGCCGCGCGCCGGAGGAGGGCGCAGGCGCCGCGAGCCTCTCCAGCACCTCGGGTGACAGGACCGCCCGCGCGTCGAGTGCCCCGGCGAGCCGCGCCGCCGTCCCGCGTTCGGGGCTGCTGTGGTGCGGCCAGCTCTCGCTGTCCGCGAAGAAGGCGGGATCGGCGCGGCGAGGCAACCTGATCGCGCCGGCACCGCGTCAGTACGGGTGTGCCAGACAGGAAGCTCTTTGACAACTTCGTGGCCTCGCGATCCGACCGGTTACTGCGGACGGCGTACCTGCTGACCCGCGACTGGGGAACGGCCGAGGACCTGCTCCAGGAGTGCCTGGCCAAGGCGTGGTTCGCCTGGTCGCGCATCGAGGAGCCCGAGGCGTACGTGCGGCGGGTGCTCGTGACGACCTACACCTCGTGGTGGCGGCGGCGATGGCGCGGTGAGGTGCCGAGCGGCACGCTGCCCGAGGAGGGGGTGCCCGATGCCGAGCGGTCCGGGCGGGAGGAACTGTGGGAGGCGGTGGGAAGGCTGCCCGCCAAGCAGCGCGCGGTGATCGTGCTGCGGTTCTACGAGGACCTGTCGGTGCAGGAGGTGGCCAGGATCCTGGGCTGCCATGACGGCACGGTCAAGAGCCAGACCGCCAAGGCGCTGGCCAAGCTGCGCGTGGACGAGTCGATCGTGAAGGAGTGCCGATGAGCGTGCAGGACCTGCGTGAGATGCTGCGGGAGCGAGCCGAGGGCCCCGCGCCCGCGATCCCGGACCGTCACGAGCTCGTCCGCCGCCGTGTGCGGCGTACCTGGCGGCGCAGGGTCCTGGCCTCCGCCGCCGCGACGGTGGCGGCGACGGTGGCCGCGGGCGCGGCCGTGCTCTCCCTGCTGCCCGGTGACGCCGTGACGCGGCACGAGCCCGCGACCTCGGCCTCCGCCGTGGCCCCCGCCCCGGAGCCGCTGCCGGAACGGTTCACCGCCCACGACGGCACCGGCTACCGGCGGCTGGCGACGGCGACGGTCAGGACGGACGGCGCGCGCAAGACGTCGGTCACGATCCCGGTCACCGGCAGGCCGCTGGACGTGGCCGCGCTGTGCGACGGCTCGTTCGGCGCCACGGCGCCGAGGATCTCCGTGGCGGGCCGCGCCGCCGGCGCCTCCCCGCCCCTCTCCCCCTGCCTGAAGGGCATGGAGCTGGTCCCGTTGCCGGTGCCCGCCGGGGCCGGCCAGGTCACGGTGACGTTCGACACGACCACCAGGGGCGGGGGGTGTACGCGGCAGGAGAAGGGGGCGCCGTGCGTCACCCCCGAGCCCGTCAAGGCGGTCTGGAGCCTGGCCGTCTACGAATGGACGCCTCCCGCGCGGCCGGTCGATCCCGAACCGCTCAGAGCCTTCCCCAAGCGGCTGCCGAGCTGGGAGCTGGCCGGCGCGACGCAGGACCGGATCTGGCCGCAGGACGGGACGGCCACGGTCACGGTCCGGGGCGACGGCGGCAGGATGGGCATCGAGGCGCTCTGCGCCGGTGACCTGGCCAGGCGGATGTGGTTCACGTACCGGATCGGGGGCGGCGACGAGGAGGTGGTCACCTGCAGCCAGTGGACGAGCGGCCCGTACCCGATGGCGATGACCGAGCTGACCGTGCCGGAGGGCAGGCGGGTCACCGTCACCGTCCGGGCGGGCATCTGGGGCGAGGACGCCAACCGCCCGGTCCGCTGGGCCTTGGCCGTCTACCGCAAGCGCTCCTGATCGTCGCCCCGCGGGTCGGTGACCGGGCGCCTGCCGGCCTGATGACGACGTTCGCCGGCGGCGGGCGGGGCGGCCGCCCGGGCCGCCTCGGCGACGTGGGCCTGCATCACGTGCCCCTCCCCCGGCCGGCGACGGACGACACAGGCGGTTCCTCTGACACCCGGGTCACCCCGATGACTGCGACGGGCCGAGATCGTTGAAGAAGCACGCGTCGGAGATCTCGGTCAGGTGCCCGAGCTTGTCCTTCGTCACCGCCTGCCGGTACGTGTCCACGTCGTCGGCGCGAAGCGCCTTGAGCGCCTTCTTGGCGGTGTCGATGTCGTTCCGGAGCGCGGTCTTGAGCGCCGGGCGGACCGCCTTGGCCAGATTGGCCTGCTGAAGGTCGATGATCTCGTTGAGCAGGTTCTCGGTCGGCGGCAGCGGCACCGTTCCGCTGACCGGGACCTGGGTCCACTTCTCCATGACGCCGGTCTGGTTCTCGCAGCCCGACGGTATCCCGTGGCCTTTCGTGCCGGGCTGGTCGTCGGCGGCCGCCGTCTGCTCTGCCGTCGTGCCGGACGAGCCCGCCTGCGGGGTCTGGTCGCCGTCTCCCGAGATGGCCACGACGACGGCGACGGCGGCGATCGCCACAGCGAGCCCTGCGCCGCCCGCGATGAGCAGCTTGCGGTTCCGCGGCCCGCCCGGGCCGGGCCGTGACGGGTCGTGGAAGGCGGGCGCCTGCTCCTGCAACGTGGGCGGCGGCGGAGGCGGGACGTTCTCGGTGCGCGCCGACGGGCCGGCCGGAGCGGAACCGGCGTCCGGGAAGGGCTGCCGCGGCGGCACGGAGTGAGGGCCGGCCGGGGGCGGTGGAGTGTTCGGCAGGCGAGGCTGCCCGAGGGCGTCGATCATGGCCAGGGCCTCGGCGGCGGTGGGGCGGTTGGCCGGGGTCTTGTCCAGCAGGCGGGCGATCAGCGTCCCGAGGCCGCCGGCGTCGCGGGGCACGGGCGGCTCCCCCAGCAGCACCGCGGTGAGCGTCTCCGTCGGGGTGTCGCGGTGGAACGGGGACACCCCCTCCAGCGCCTGGTACAGCGTCACCCCGAGCGAGTACAGGTCGCCGGCGCCGCCGCTGTCCACGCCGTTGAACCGTTCCGGCGCGATGTACTCCAGCGAGCCCATCAGCCCGCCGCTCTTGGTGAGGGCGGTGTCGCCCTGTTGCACGGCGATCCCGAAGTCGGTGAGCAGCACGCGGCCGTCCCGGGCGATCAGCACGTTGGCCGGTTTCACGTCCCGGTGCACGATGCCGGAGGCGTGTGCCGTGCGCAGGGCGTCCAGCAGGCCCCTGGCGGCCGACGTGACGGCGCCGGGCGGCAGGGGGCCGTCCCGGGCGATCAGCTCGGCGAGGGTGCCGCCGTCGACCAGTTCCATGACGATCCACGGCGCCTCGTCCTCGATCACCACGTCGTGGACGGTGACGATGTGCGGATGCGACCGCAGCCGGGCGGCGTTGCGCGCCTCCCGCTCGGCGCGGCGCAGCCGTTGCGCGTGCTCCTCGTCGGAGGTGGCCGACGGGAGCCAGACCTCCTTCACCGCCACGGACACGTCGAGAGACTCGTCGTGCGCCTTCCAGACCCGTCCGAAGCCTCCGCCGCCCAGAACGGACTCCAGCCGGTACCGTCCGCTGATCACACGTCCTGGTTGTGTCTGCGCGGCCACCATGCTCCCTCGTCGGTGATCAAGTTGTGGCAGCCTATCCAGGCGTGCTCGCGCGTATCTGCCGAATGTCCAGACTCGTGACCCATTCGCGCGCTGCCGGAGCGGCCGACGCGGCGCGTCACCTGTCCCCCTCGGCCGCTGGCTATCCTGTGGCAGGTCGAGCCGGGCACGGCTCCCCCACCACGAGCCCACCGGAAGGCGACGACCGACCGTGACAGCCCCTCCGCGCCGGAGCGCCTGGCCGGCCACGACGGTGGCGGCGCACGCGGTCCTGGCGTTCCTGACGGCGATCATCCTGGTGGGCGCCTGGTACCTGGGCGCGGCCTGGTGGCAGGTCCTGCCCGCGGCGGGCGCCGCCGTCCTGCTCCATGCGGGGGCGGTGGCGGCCGCCCGGCGGCCGTGGGCGGGGTACGCGATCGGCGCGCTGGCCATGCTCGTCCTGGTGCTGACGCCCTCCCCGGGATGGTCGCTGAACCTGCTGCCCTCGGCGGTGTGCTTCCCCTTCGCGTTGTGGCGGCTGACCGGCCTGGTCCCGGTCAGGTCCTCGGCGCCGGCGTTGGCGGTCGCGGCGCTCGGGATCGTCCTGAACGAGGCGGTGGGGTGGGCGCGGCTGCCCGCCGACCCGCTGTGGACCCGCCTGCTGGAGGGCGGGCTGCTGACGCTCGTGGTCGGCGGGGTGTGGCTCGCGGCCCTGCTGGTCCGGCGCAGGCGCGAGGCCGCCCGACGGGCCGAGGACGAACGGCTGGCCGCGGCGCTCGCCGGCGAACGGGCCGGCATCCGCCGCGACCTGCACGACGTGATCGCCCACACGGTCACCGTCATGGTCGCGCGGATCGAGGCCGCGGCGGTGACGACGGCGGATGCGGCGACCCGGCGCGAACTCGGCGACATCGCCGAGACCGGCCGGGACGCCCACCAGGGTCTGCGCGCGATGCTGGCCACCTTGGGCCCGTCCGCCGGGGGCCCGTCCGCCGGGGGCGCGGCCAGCGCGGCGTCGCGCGCCGGATCCCGGCCCGGCCAGGCGCCGATCTCGCTCGACGTGCTGCCCGACCTGGTGGCCTCGGCGGCGAGCCCGCTGCACGCGGTGACGCTGGCGGAGACGGGTCAGCGGCGGCCGCTGAGCCTCAGCGCCGAGGTCGCGGCGGTGCGGACCGTGCAGGAGGGCGTCACCAACGCGCTGCGCCACCTGGAACCGCCGGTCGCGGTGAGCGTCAGCCTGCGCTGGGGTCCGGCCGAGATGGTGGTGGAGGTCCGCGACGACGGCGGCAGCGCGCCTCGCGGCGCCCGCGGCCAGGGGACCGGCTTGATGGGGATCGAGGAACGGGTGCGCACCGCGGGCGGCACGCTGTCGATCGACGACGGGGACGACGGCTGGGTGCTGCGGGCGCGGCTCCCCACGAAGGAGGGGGC
>NZ_JBSFGJ010000545.1:0-5714 GCF_053596515.1 Nonomuraea sp. NPDC001684 | reverse complement strand
CCCAGAGCACGACGCTCACGGCCGTACCTCACTCTCGTTCAGCGGCGGCCCGTACGGGGCCAGGCCGACCTCCTCGGCGGGCGGGCCGGCCAGGGCGAGGTCGGCCACCGCGGCCCGCTCGGCCTCCGACATGCCGGGCAGCACCGCGCACAGGGCGTCCAGCACGAGCGCGTACGGCGAGCCGGCCTCGTGCAGGGCGGTGCGGATGAGCTCCAGCCCCTTGCGGTGCTGGCGCAGCGGCGCCTCCCCCACGTCCGGCCCGGCCAGCGCGGCGAACTCGCACACCACCGGCAGGAAGTCGGGCAGCTCGCCCTCGGGCGGGGTGAGCCCGGCCGCGCGGTAGCGCTGCTTGAGCGTCAGCAGGGCCATGCCCCGGCGGCGGGTGTCGCCGTGCAGGTAGTAGGTGAGGTAGAGGCTGGACCTGCGGCGCAGGTCGAAGGTCTCGACGTAGTGGCGGGCCAGCGGCATCGGCTGCCGGTCGCCGAACCACCACAGGAACTGCTCCAGCGCCTGGCGCGGATGCCCGTCGGGCAGCGCCGCGACGGCCTTGCGCAGCTCGGGACGGGCGGCCAGCAGCCCGGCGTCCGGGTACTGCAGCAGCAGCGAGACCAGCCGGAGCAGCGCGGCGCGGTCCTGCGGCCGTTCGACGACGGTGTCGGGGGCGGGCAGCAGTCTCATGACGCCGGCCCCTTGCCGGTGAACAGCTTCAGGCCCAGGCGTCCGTCGCCGCGGCGGCCGGTCACGCCGGTCGGGTGGAACCCGCTCATCCCGGGGCCGCCGTCGCCGTCCAGGCTGCACCCGGCGGCCTGGGCCGACAACGCGGCGGCGTCCTCGCGGTGGGCGGCGGGCACGACGTAGCGCTCCTCGTACTTGGCGACGGCCAGCAGGCGGTACATCTCCTCCATGTCCCGCGCCGTCATCCCGGCCGACTCCAGCAGGTCCCCGGCCACGGTGCCGTCGAGGGTGCGGGCCCGCATGTAGCCGCGCATCGCCGACAGCTTCATCAGCACCCCGGCCACCACCTCGGTGTCCCCGGCGCTGAACAGCCCGGCCAGGTACTCCAGCGGGATGCGCAGGTCGGTGATGGCGTGGAAGACGTTGTCGGGGTCGTCGGCGTCCGCGCCGGCCCCGGTCACGGCGTCGAGCACCGGCGACAACGGCGGGATGTACCAGACCATCGGCAGCGTGCGGTACTCCGGGTGCAGCGGCAGCGCCACCCGGTAGCGCATGGCCAGCCGGTAGATCGGCGAGCGCCGCGCGGCCTCGATCCAGTCCTCGCTGATCCCGCAGGCTCGCGCGGCGGCGGCCACCTGCGGGTCGTCGGGGTCGAGGAAGACCTCGCGCTGGGCCTCCAGCAGGTCGCGCGGGTCGGGCATGCGGGCGGCGGCGAGCACGGCATCGGCGTCGTACAGGACGAGGCCGATGTAGCGCAGCCGGCCCACGCAGGTCTCGGCGCACACGGTCGGCTGTCCCGCCTCGATGCGGGGGAAGCAGAACGTGCACTTCTCGGCCTTGCCGGTCTTGTGGTTGACGTACACCTTCTTGTACGGGCACGACGAGACGCACATGCGCCAGCCGCGGCAGCGGTCCTGGTCCACCAGGACGATGCCGTCCTCCTCCCGCTTGTACATCGCGCCGGAGGGGCAGGCGGCCACGCACGCCGGGTTGAGGCAGTGCTCGCAGATGCGCGGCAGGTGGAACATGAAGGTCTGGTCGAACTCCATGCGCACCTTCTCGGCCATGGCCGCCAGGTTGGGGTCGCCGTGGGCGTGCTCGGGGGCGCCGCCGAGGTCGTCCTCCCAGTTGGCGCCCCACGTGATGTTCATGTCCTTGCCGGTGATGGCCGACTTCGGACGGATGACCGGCACGTGCGGCCCGGCGGGGGCGTTGAGCAGGGTGTCGTAGTCGTAGGTGGCCGGCTCGTAGTAGTCGTCCAGGTCCGGCAGGTCGGGGTTGGAGAACAGGCTGAGCAGCCGCTTGACCCGGCCGCCCGCGCGCAGCTTCAGCCGGCCGCGCCCGTCGAGCTGCCAGCCGCCGTGCCAGCGTTCCTGGTCCTCGTACCGCTTGGGGTAGCCGACGCCGGGCTTGGTCTCGACGTTGTTGAACCAGACGTACTCGACGCCGTCCCGGTTCGTCCAGGTCTGCTTGCAGGTGACGGAACAGGTGTGGCAGCCGATGCACTTGTCCAGGTTCATCACCATGGCGACCTGTGCCATGACGCGCATCAGTAGGTCACCTCCTGGCCGCGGCGGCGGATCACCGTGATCTCGTCACGCTGGTTGCCGGTCGGCCCGTAGTAGTTGAAGGCGTAGGTGAACTGCGCGTACCCGCCGATCAGGTGGCTGGGCTTGAGCAGCAGCCGGGTGAGGGAGTTGTGCACGCCGCCGCGCCGGCCCGACCGCTCGGTGAGCGGGACGTTCACGTTGCGGTCCTTGGCGTGGTACATGTACACCGTCCCGGCCGGCATCCGGTGGGAGACGACCGCCCTGGCCACGACCACGCCGTTGCGGTTGTACGCCTCGATCCAGTCGTTGTCGGCGGCCCCGATCGAGGCGGCGTCCTCTACGCTCATCCAGATCGTCGGCCCGCCCCGCGACAGGGCCAGCATGTACGCGTTGTCCTGGTACTCCGAGTGGATCGACCACTTCGAGTGCGGCGTCAGGTACCGCACGGTGACCTCGGCGCCCTGCCCATCGGCCTGCCCGTCGCGCTGGTCGCCGTGGTGGCGGCGCAGGTCGAGCGGCGGCCGGTAGGCGGGAAGCTGCTCGCCCAGCTCGATGATCCAGTCGTGGTCGAGGAAGAACTGCTGCCGGCCGGTCAGGGTGTGCCATGGCTTGTCGCGTTCGACGTTGATGACGAACGCGGAGTAGCGGCGCCCGCCGGTCTCCGAGCCCGACCACTCGGGCGAGGTGATCACCGGCTGCGGTCTCGACCGCGTGTCGGCGAACGTGATGCGCTTGCCCTCGTGCTCGGCGGCCAGGTCGGCGAGCCTGGTCCCGGTGCGCTTCTCCATGGTCTGGAAGCCCTGGGTGGCCAGGCGGCCGTTGGTGGTGCCGGACAGCGCGAGGATGGCCTCGCACATCCGGTCGGCGGTGCTCAGGGAGATGTGGCCCTCGGGGGTCTCGCCGTTCTGCTCGCGCAGGTGGTTCAGCTCGGGGCCCACCCGGTAGGTGATCCCCTTGGTGGTCAGGTCCAGGTCGGCGAAAAGCGGCCCGATCCCGCGGACGCGCTCGGCGACGGCGCCGTAGTCGCGCTCGACCGTGACGATCTTGGGCATCGTCCGGCCCGGCACGGGCTCGCACTCGCCGTGCTTCCAGTCGCGCACCCGGCCGCCCGGCTGGGCCAGCTCGTCCGGGGTGTCGTGGGTGAGCGGGACGGCCAGCACGTCGGTGCGCCGGCCCAGGTGGCGGGCGGCCAGCTTGGAGAAGGCGTCGGCCAGCCCGAGGAAGGCGTCGTGGTCGGACCTGGTCTGCCAGGGCGGGGCGATGGCCGGGTTGAAGGCGTGCACGAACGGGTGCATGTCGGTGCTGGACAGGTCGTGCTTCTCGTACCAGGTGGCGGCGGGCAGGACGACGTCGGAGAACAGCGCCGTGGACGTCATCCGGAAGTCGATCGTCGTCAGCAGGTCGAGCTTGCCCTCCGCGGCGTTCTCCCGCCAGGTCACCTCGGCCGGGCGCAGCCCCTCGGGCGTCTCCTCGTTGCGCGCCTCGGCGTCGGCGCCGAGCAGGTGGCGCAGGAAGTACTCGTTGCCCTTGCCGGACGAGCCGAGCAGGTTGGCCCGCCACACGGTCAGCACCCGCGGGAAGTTGGCCGGGTCGCCCGGGTCCTCGGCGGCGAAGCGCAGCCGCCCGGCCTTCAGCTCGTCCACCACGTGCTCGGCCACCGGGACGCCGCGCGCGGCGGCCTCGTCGGCGAGCTTGAGCGGGTTGCGGTCGAACGTCGGGTGCGAGGGCAGCCAGCCCAGCCGGGCCGCCTGGGCGTTGCAGTCGGCGAACGAGCGGCCCGCGAACCTGCCCTCGCCCAGCGGGCTGGCCAGCTCGCCGGCCCCGATGCGCTCGTAGCGCCACTGGTCGGTGGCCAGGTACCAGAACGCGGTGCCGGCCATGTGCCGGGTCGGGCGCTGCCAGTCGAAGCCGAAGGCCAGGTGCTGGAAGCCGGTGACCGGGCGGACCTTCTCCTGGCCCACGTAGTGCGCCCAGCCGCCGCCGTTGACGCCCTGGCAGCCGGTCAGCAGCACCAGCGTCAGGAACGAGCGGTAGATCTGGTCGGAGTGGAACCAGTGGTTGGTGCCGGCGCCCATCGCGATCATCGACCGGCCCTGGGTGCGCTCGGCGTTGCGGGCGAACTCGCGGGCGATCCTGGCGATCGTGGCGGCCGGGACCGAGGTGATCTCCTCCGCCCAGGCCGGGGTGTAGGGCTGCGTGGCGTCCTCGTAGCTCGCCGGCCATTCGCCGGGCAGGTCGCGGGCCACGCCGTACTGGGCCATGAGCAGGTCGAACACCGTCGTGACGAGCTTGCCGGCCAGCTCGGTGACCGGGACGCCGCGGCGCATGACCGAGCCGCCCTCGGTGGGGCCCTCGTCGAAGCGCGGCAGGTCCACCTCGACCGCGCGCCCGGACCGGCCGAGCAGGGTCAGCGCCGGGACGGCGCCGTCCAGGTCGAGGTTCCAGCGGCCCTCGCCCTCCTGGCCCCAGCGGTGGCCGAGCGAGCCGTTCGGCACCTGCGCGGCGCCGGTCGTCTCGTCCAGGAAGACGGTCTTGAACTCGGCGTTCTCGCTCTCCTGGCCCAGGTCGGCGGCGGTCAGGAAGCGGCGCGGCACGTACGCGTCGCCGCGCGGCTCCAGCGTCACCAGGAACGGCAGGTCGGTGTACTTGCGCACGTAGTCGGTGAAGTACGGCACCTGGCGGTCGCGGAAGAACTCGGTCAGCGTCACATGGCCCATCGCCATGGCCAGGGCGCCGTCGGTGCCGGGGTGCGGCGCGAGCCAGTCGTCGGCGAACTTGACGTTGTCGGCGTAGTCGGGGCTGACCGCGACGACCTTGGTGCCCTGGTAGCGGGCCTCGGTCATGAAGTGGGCGTCCGGGGTGCGGGTGACCGGGATGTTGGAGCCCCACATGATCAGGTAGCGGGAATTCCACCAGTCGGCCGCCTCGGGCACGTCGGTCTGGTCGCCCCACACCTGCGGCGAGGCGATCGGCAGGTCGGCGTACCAGTCGTAGAACGACAGGAGCGTGCCGCCGATCATCGACAGGAAGCGGGTGCCGGCCGCGAACGAGGCCATCGACATCGCCGGGATCGGCGAGAAGCCCACCACCCGGTCGGGGCCGTGCTCCTTGATGGTGTGCACGTGGGCGGCGGCCATGAGCTCCAGGACCTCGTCCCAGCTCGACCGGACGAACCCACCCTTGCCGCGGGCCCGCTTGTAGGCCCGCGCGCGCTCGGGGTCGCCGGTCAGCTCCGCCCAGGCCAGCACGGGGTCGCCCAGCCTGGCCTTGGCCGCACGCCACATCTCCAGCAGCACCCCGCGCACGTACGGGTAGCGCACCCGCGAGGGAGAGTAGGTGTACCAGGAGAAGGACGCGCCACGGGGACAGCCGCGCGGCTCGTACTCGGGCGACTCCGGGCCGACCGACGGGTAGTCGGTGGCCTGGTGCTCCCACGTGATCAGGCCGTCCTTGACGAACACCTGCCAGGAGCACGAGCCCGAGCAGTTC
>NZ_JBSFGJ010000544.1:0-5720 GCF_053596515.1 Nonomuraea sp. NPDC001684 | reverse complement strand
ATATCCCTTGTGCGGATTGACCCAGATGAGCCGGTACGCCTGCCGGGCCAGCCTGGCGAGCTGGGCGCCCAGGAGCGCGGGGTCGCCGCGTTCCCAGCCGTCGGAGGCGATGACCACGATCGCCCCCCGGGCGCTGTGCCGGGTCAGGTACTCCTTGAACTCCTCGCCGAGCCGGGTCCCGCCGCTCCAGTCGGGGATGGCCGCCGAGGCCGCGTTCAGCGCCGTGCCGGGGTCGCGGTGGCGCAGCTCGGCGGTGACCTCGGTGAGCCGGGTGCCGACGGAGTAGACCCTCGTGGCCCGCGGCTCGCTCCTGACCAGCGCGTGGGCGAAGCGCAGCAGGGTCTCGGCGTAGGGGGCCATCGACCCGCTGACGTCCACGAACAGCACCACCTGGCGGGGCCTGGTCGTGTGCCGGCGGCGGCGCAGCCGGGCCACCTCGCCGTTGCGCAGCGCCTCGCGCACGGTGCGGCGCTGGTCCAGCCCGCCCCGGTGGGCCCGCTCGAAACGGCGGGAGCGGCGCGCGGCCCGGCCGCGGCCGAGCAGGGCCAGCATGCGGTGCACCTCGGCGCGTTCGGCCTCGGTGAGCCGGGCGACGTCCCGGTGCCGCAGCTCCTCGGCGCGGCTGGCCGTGGCCGGGGCGGCGGCGTCCTCGCCCGCGCCCGCCTCCTCGCCGTCGCCGGCCGCCAGGTGCCGGGTGACGCTGGTCGTCCCGGCACGGGCCGCCGCCGCCCGCCGTCCGCCGAACCAGGCGGCGAAGCAGCGGTCGTAGCGGGGCAGGTCGTCGGGCGTGGCGCACAGGGTGAGCCGGCCGGCCCAGTAGAACGCCTCCCGGTCCCCGGCGTCGAGGTGGCCGAGGGCCTGCAGCAGGCTCCGCGTCCGCTCGTGGTCGGCGTCCACGCCCGCCGCGCGCAACGTCCTGACGAAGCCCGTCACGGTCCGGACCAGCTCATCCACCGGACAGCAGCCCGTCGCCCAGGACGGCGGCGACGTCCTCGCGGTACTTCAGCGCGGCGCCCAGGGTGGCCGCGGCCAGGTCGGGGTCGAGTTCCCTGGCCCCGAGCGTCAGCAGCGCCTCGGTCCAGTCGAGGGTCTCGGCCACGCCCGGCGGCTTGACCAGGTCGGCCCGGCGCAGCCGCTCGGCCGCCCGCGCCACCTGCAGGGCCAGCTCCTCGGTGCAGCCGGGCAGGCGGCGCAGCAGGATCGCGACCTCGCGGTCGAAGCTCGGGTGCTCCAGCCAGTGGTAGAGGCAGCGCCGCTTGAGCGCGTCGTGCACCTCGCGGGTGCGGTTGGAGGTCACCACGACGACCGGCGGCGTCGCGGCCCTGATCGTGCCCAGCTCGGGGATGGAGACGGTGAAGTCGGAGAGCACTTCGAGCAGGAACGCCTCGAACTCGTCGTCGGCCCGGTCGATCTCGTCCACCAGCAGCACGCTCGGCTGGGTCTCCACGGCCTTCAGCAGGGGGCGGGCGATCAGGAAGCGCCGGTCGTAGATCTCCCCCTCCAGCCGGGCGGCGTCGGTGATCCCGGCGGCCTCGGCGGCCTTGAGGTGGAGGAGCTGGCGGGCGAAGTCCCAGTCGTACAGGGCCTGGGACGCGTCGAGGCCCTCGTAGCACTGCAGCCGGATCAGCGGGGCCTTGAGCAGCCTCGCGAGGGTCTTGGCCAGCTCGGTCTTGCCGACGCCCGCCTCTCCCTCCAGGAACAGCGGCCGCCCCATCCGCAGCGCCAGGAAGGCGGCCGTGGCCAGCCCCCGGTCGGCCAGGTAGTCGTGCCGGTCGAGCAGCTCGATGAGCTTGTCCGGCGACTCGATGTCCATTGCCCTGATTGTCCGCCGCAGCACGCCTTCAGGCTACGTCGCGACCCCGGCCCTGCGATATCGGCTCGCCCTCATCATCGCGTTTCAGTCGCCGGACTCGGACGCCTCGCCGCGTTCGTGGATCAGCGCGGCCAGCTCGGCCGTGGCCCGGCGGGCGCGGGCCTTCTCCGAGCCCTGGATGCCCATGGCGCCGATCGTCCGGCCGTCGGAGAAGTCGATCTTCGGCCACGGGTCGCCCACCAGCAGGGTGACGTCGATGACCTCGGGCCAGGTGTAGCGGTGGACGCGCAGGGCGTTGACGACGGTCAGGCCCTGCTCGTCGGCCTCCACCCGGACCCGGCCCAGCAGGTGGAGCACGTACGCCACCGCCAGGCCGAAGCCCACGATCGCCACCCGGTCGGGCAGCTTGAACGGGTCGGCGATGAAGATCGCCATGAGGACCGCCCCCGCCACCACCACCAGGGCGAAGGCGTAGGGCACGATCCGGCCCCGGCGGGGACGCCAGGTCACGGGCAGGGGCGGCGGGGTCACGGGCTCGGGCACGAGGGAAACCTACCGCAGGTCAGTGGAGGTCCCTCAGGAGGAGGGCGGTCTCCAGGGCGGCCAGGGCCGACTCGTAACCCTTGTCCTCCTTGCTGCCGGGCAGCCCGGAGCGGTCGAGCGCCTGGTCCATCGTCTCGCAGGTGAGCACGCCGTTGCCGACGGGCGTCTCCTCGTCGAGCGAGACGCGGGTCAGCCCGCTGGTGACCGAGTCGCAGACGTAGTCGAAATGGGCGGTCTCGCCCCTGATGACCGCGCCGAGTGCGACCACCGCGTCACAACGCCGGGCCAGGGCCTGGGCCACGACGGGGATCTCCAGCGAGCCGGGCACGCGGACCACGGTCGCGGTGGCGCCGCTGTCGTCGCACGCCTGCACGGCCCGCGCCACGAGCTGGTCGGTGATCTTGGCGTGCCAGCTCGCCGCCACCACGCCCACGACCAGGCCCGCCGCGTCCACCACGGCCACTCCGGGACGGCCTTCGCCACTCATGACGCCTCCGAGATCTCGTGCGGGACGCTGGAGGAGATGTCGTGGCCGAGCCGGTCGCGCTTGGCCTCCAGGTACCGCTCGTTGTGCGGGTTCAGGGCCACGGGCATGGGCTCGCGGCCGAGCACCTTGATGCCGTAGCCGTCCATGCCCTTGAGCTTGGCCGGGTTGTTGGTGAGCAGCCGCACCGAGCGCACGCCGAGGTCGGCCAGGATCTGCCCGGCGTTGGAGAACTCGCGGGCGTCCACCGGCAGCCCCAGCTCGACGTTGGCGTCGACGGTGTCGCTGCCGTTGTCCTGGAGGCTGTAGGCCCGGAGCTTGGCCAGCAGGCCGATGCCCCGGCCCTCGTGGCCGCGCAGGTAGACGACGACGCCGCGGCCCTCCTGCGCGATGGCGCCCATGGCGTGGTCGAGCTGCACGCCGCAGTCGCAGCGCAGCGAGCCGAACACGTCCCCGGTCAGGCACTCGGAATGGGCCCTGACCAGGATGTTCTCGCCGCCGCCGAGGTCTCCGTAGACGAGCGCGACGTGCTCGCCGCCGTCGAGGGCGCTGGAGTAGCCGTAGGCCCGCCACATGCCGTACGCGTTGGGCAGCCGGGTCTCGGCGACCCTGGTGACCATGCTCTCGGCGCGGCGGCGGTGGTCGACGAGCTGCTCGATGGAGACCAGCGCCAGGTCGTGCTCGTCGGCGAAGCGGCGCAGCTGGGGCAGCCGGGCCATGGTGCCGTCGTCGTTGACCACCTCGGCCAGCGCCCCTGCGGCCGACAGCCCGGCGAGCCTGGCCAGGTCGACGGCCGCCTCGGTGTGGCCGCGCCGGGCCAGCACGCCGCCCTCGCGGTAGCGCAGGGGGAAGATGTGGCCGGGCCGGACCAGCTCGTTGGGCTCGGTGGCCGAGTCGGCGAGGGTGCGGATGGTCCTGGCGCGGTCGGCGGCGGAGATGCCGGTGGTGACGCCGTCACGGGCGTCGACGGTGATCGTGTACGCCGTGCGCATGCGCTCGCGGTTCTGGGACACCATGAGCGGCAGCCCGAGCCGGTCGAGCTCCTTGCCGTCCATGGCCACGCAGATCATGCCGCTGGTGTGCCGGATCAGGAACGTGCACAGCTCCGGCGTGGCCTTCTGGGCGGCGAAGATCAGGTCGCCCTCGTTCTCGCGGTTCTCGTCGTCCACGACCACGACGGGACGGCCGTTGCGGATGTCCTCGATGGCCCGCTCGATCGGGTCGAGCTTGAACTCGCTCATGCCGCTGCCACCACTTCCGGACGGGCGGCGGCGCGGTACTCGCGCAGCCACTTGGCGAAGCCCGTGAGGACCATGACGAAGAACACGCCGTAGACGGCGCCGGAGACGTAGAGCTCGGACTTGAAGGCCACCGGCACGCCCATCAGGTCGACCAGCACCCAGACGATCCAGAAGTCGACCAGCGCCCGGCCCTGCGCCCAGGTGGCGACCGCGCCGCCGACGAAGATGTAGGCGTCGGAGGCCACGACGGACACCGGCGCGCCCGGGTACCACGACAGGTCGAACGTCTTGAACAGGACGGTCACCACCGCGGTGCCCACCGCCAGCGCCGCCAGCATCCGCCACCGCTCGCCGCCCGTGGCGGGCCGGACGGACAGGGCGTGCTCCTGGGTGCCCTGCCGCCACTTCCACCATCCGTAGACGGCCAGCACGGCGAACAGGGCCTGCTTGAGCGCGTTGCCGGTGACGTGCGCGCTGATCGAGGCGAGGAACAGCAGCACCGAGCCGGTGAACTGGACCGGCCAGGTCCACATGGACTTGCGCATCGCGAACGCCACGGTGGCGAGGGCGAACACGTTGCCCACCAGGTCGGTCCACTTCACCGGCAGACCGAAGATGTCAATCGATGCGTCCACCCAGCTCATCGGGTGCCCACCAGCCTCTCCACATACTTGGCGATCACGTCGACCTCAAGGTTCACCACGTCGCCCACCTGGCGGTCGCCCATGGTGGTCAGCTTCAGCGTGGTCGGGATGAGGCTCACGCCGAAGCTGTCGTCGTCAACCGTCGTGACGGTCAGGCTGATTCCGTCGATGGCGATCGAGCCCTTCTCGGCCACGTACCGGCTGAGCGGGCCGGGCAGGGAGAAGCGCAGGTCGTCCCAGTTCTCGCCGGGGGCGCGGGACAGCAGGCGGGCGGTGCCGTCGACGTGGCCCTGGACGATGTGGCCGCCGAGGCGCTGGTCGGCGCGTACGGACCGTTCGAGGTTGACCGCCGAGCCCGCGGTGAGGCCGCCGAGCGAGCTGCGGTCCAGCGACTCCCTGATGACGTCGACGGTGAACACGTCGTCCTTGACCTCGACGACCGTCAGGCAGACGCCGTTGACGGCGATCGAGTCCCCGTGGGCGGCGTCGGAGGTGACGAGCGGGCCGCGTACGGACAGCCGGGCGCCGCCGCCGGCCGCCTGCCCGCCCGCCGGCTCGATGGCGACGACTTCGCCCTTCTCCTCGATGATTCCGGTGAACATCACTTCTCCCTGCCTTGATGCGGAGCGGGCCGCGCGGTCAGCCGCAGATCCGGCCCGATGGGGGAAAACTCGTCGAAGGTGAGGCGGTGGGCGCCGCTGATCGTGGCGACGCCCGCCGGGCCGAGCGCGGCCCTGCCCTCGCCGAGGAGGGCGGGGGCGAGGTAGGCGTGCACGCGGTCGATGAGGCCCTGCCGCAGGAACGCGCCGGCGAGGGTGGGGCCGCCTTCCAGGAACACGGCGACCACCTCGCGGGCGGCCAGCTCGCGCAGGAGGGCGTGCAGGTCGAGGCCGCTGTCGGCGTGCCGGGGCAGGCGCAGCAGGCCGGCCTTGAGCCCCGTCACGGCGTCGTCGGCGACGGCGACCAGCGTGGGGGCCTCGTCGTCGAGGACGCGG
>NZ_JBSFGJ010000543.1:0-5720 GCF_053596515.1 Nonomuraea sp. NPDC001684 | reverse complement strand
GCTGAAGCTGGACCGGCTGCACGTGCCGCTGGGACCCGTGCTCGCGGACTGGCCCGCGGGGCTGGTGGTGGAGACCGTCCTGCAAGGGGACGTCATCCAGGAGGCGCGGGTGCGAACCCTGCCGGCCGACGGCACGGGGGACGCGTTCTGGACGCCGGGGCCGGACGCGAGCCCGGCGGAGGCGCGGCGGCGGACGGCGGCGGCCCGGCTGGACGGCCTCGGCAGGCTGCTCGGCGTGGCCGGCTGGCCCGCCGCCGCCGCGGACGCCCGGCGCCTGCGCGACCGCCTGCTCGCGGACGCCATGGACGAGCGGGGAAGACGCCGATGCGTCCGGTTCACGCGGCGGGTGCGCAGGTCATGGGTCCTGCGGTGGATGTTGCGCGGCGCGGGTGAGCTCGGTTCGAACGCTCCACAGCGGCTGCGTGGGGACACCCTGGATCGTGCGCGCCGGTGGCTCGACGACGTGGAGGCCCTGACCGAAGAGGACGTGGAGGCCCTGACCGAAGAGTGCCCCGGACCCGGGGACGGCGATGACGTCCCGGTGGACCGGGTGCTGGCGTTGTTGCCGGGCCTGCTGGCCGGGGCCGAGCTCGCCGTGGCACGCCTGATCGTGGCCGGTCTCGATCCGGACCTCGACCGGCTGCCGTCGCCAGCCAGGGACGGGTGAACCGGTGGCCGCGGGGACGGCCGCGGGGACGGCCCTGGGGATGGCGGTGCTGACGTGGGGGGCGGCGGCCTTCGACGCGGCGCTCGGCGCGGGCCGGAGCTCGTGGCGGGCGGCGGCGGTGGCGCCGTTCAGGGAGGGGGCGCGGCTGGTGGTGCAGCAGCGGCGGCGGACGGACCGGGCCGACGTCCTGCTCACCCGGGCCGGGGTCGTGGCGTTGCCGGCGGCCGCGCTGCTGGCCGCCGTCGTCCTGCCGGTCGGCGGCGCGCCGGTGCTGGACCTGGGGGCGGGGGTGGTGTGGTTCAACGCCATGGAGGTGTGCGTCTGGGGGGCCCTGTGGCTGGTCGGGTGGGGGGTCAACGCCGTGTGGCCGCTGGTCGGCGGCTACCGGTTCCTGGCCCAGGGCCTGGCGTACGAGCTGCCGCACATGTTCGTGCTGATCACCGCGGGGGGGGGGGCGGGGTCGTTGCGGTTCGCGGACCTCGTGGCGGCGCAGCGCGGGTTGTGGTTCGTGGTGTGGATGCCGGTCGCGTTCGCGGTCTATCTCATCTCGGCGGTGGCGATGGCGTTCTGGGGGCCGATGGGGCAGCCGGTCGGGCGGGACGTGTGCGGCGGCGTGCCGGGCGAGCTGGGCGGCCCCGACCGGCTGGTCTTCCTGGCCGGACGCCACGCGCTGCTGGTCGTGGCGGCGGCCGGGGCGGTGCCGCTGTTCCTCGGGGGCGCGGCGGGGCCCGTGCTGCCCGGCTGGGTGTGGGGGCAGGTCAAGACGGCGGCGGTGCTGGCCGTGCTGGTGCTGGCCGGGCATCGCATGCCGGTCGTGCGGATGGACCGGTTCGTGCAGTTCGCGTGGGTGGTGCTGATCCCGGTCACGCTCGTGCAACTGCTGGTCGTCGCGGTGGCGGTGCTGCCGTGAACGTGGCGTTCTGGGCGCTGGCGGTCGTCGCGGTGGCGGGTGGGGTGGCGGTGTTCATGGTGGACTCGATGGCGCGGGCGACGTTCGCGCTGCTGGTCTCGCTGCTGGCCGTGGGCGGGACGCTGCTGCTGATCGACCTGGAGTACCTGGGGGTGCTGGTCGTCCTCATGATGGTCATGGAGATGCTGGTCATGGCCGTCTTCATGATCATGTACATGATGAACCCGGCCGGGCTCGTGCCGATGAAGATGGTGCACAACCAGCGGGGCGCGGCGGCCGTCGCCGGAACGGTGTTCGTCCTGCTGGCCGCCGGGGCGCTGCTCGTCCGCCCGCCGAGCCGGCGCGGACGGCCGCCGGCGGACCCCACGCACGCGCTCGGCCTGTCCCTGATGGGACCGAAGATGCTGGTCATGATGGTCGCCGGGGTGGCGATCCTGGCGACGATGATCTCGGCCGTGCTGCTGGCCACCCACCGGGGACGGTACGACCGGTGACGCTCCAGGCATTCCTGCTGCTGGCCGCCGCCCTGTTCGCCGTCGGCCTGTACGGCGTGCTGTCCCAGCAGTCGATCGTCATGCTCATGATGGGCCTCGAACTCATGATCAACGGCGTGCTCGCGGCCGCCGGCGCCTTCTGGTACCACGTCGCCCCGGCCGCCGCGGACGGCCAGGTCCTCGTCCTGGTCGCGGTCACCGTGATGGCGCTGGAGATGGCGATGGGCTTCGCCGTCACCACGGCCGTCTTCCGCGCCCGCGACGTGGACACGATAGACGCCGCCGGAGACCTCAAGGGATGAGCCCGTCCCTGTGGCTGCTGCCCGCGCTGCCCGCCGCCGCCGGCGCGCTGCTGATCGCCGTGCGCCGCGCCGCCCCCGCCCTGTCCGTCGCCACGGCCGCGCTCACCCTCGGGCTGGCCGGGCATGCCGCGGCGACCAGGCCCTCGGCGACCGCCCGGCTGATCCTCGGCGAAGGGCTGGCCGTGGACGGGCTCTCGGCGGTCATGGTGGTCACCGTGGCGGCGGTCGGGCTGGCCGTGCTGGTGTTCGCGGCGGCGGAGCAGCGGTCGGGGCGCTTCCACGGGCTGATGCTGATCTTCCTCGGCGCGATGCTGGCCACGGTGACCGCGACGGACCTCGTCCTGCTGCTGATGGGCTGGGAGGTCATGGGGGCGATGTCGTACGCGCTGATCGGCTACCGGTGGCGCGACCGGGAGCGCGTACGGTCCGGAGCCGTCGCCTTCGTCACCACCCGGGCCGGCGACCTGGGCCTGTACGTCGCCTGCGGCGCGGCCCTGGCCGCGGGCGGCGGCCTGACGCTCGCCGGGCTGCCGGGGCTGCCGCCGCCGTGGCGGGACGTGGTGGCGGGCGGGATCGTGCTGGCCGCGCTGGGCAAGTCGGCGCAGGGGCCGTTCGCGTTCTGGCTGTCGCGGGCGATGGCGGGCCCGAGCCCGGTGTCGGCGTTCCTGCACGCGGCGACCATGGTGGTGGCGGGGGCGTACCTGCTGCTGCGGGCGCACGCCCTGCTCGCGGCCACCGGCTGGGCGGCGGCGGTGGCGGCCTGGACAGGCGCGCTGACCGCGCTGCTGCTCGGCCTGGTGGCGCTGGCGCAGCGGGACCTCAAACAGCTTCTGGCCGCCTCGACCTGCGCGCAGGTCGGGTTCATGGTGCTGGCGGCGGGGGCGTCGGCGGTCTCCGGCGGGACGGCCCACCTGGCCGCGCACGCCGCCGTCAAGAGCCTGCTGTTCCTCGCGGCGGGGGCCTGGCTGGCGGCGCTCGGCACCAAGGACCTGGCCGGGCTGCACGGCGCGGCCCGGCGGTTCCCGCTGGTGGGGGTGGCGTTCGGGGTGGGGGCCGCGGCCCTGGCCGGGTTGCCGCCGCTGTCGTTGTGGGTGACCAAGGACGCCGTCCTGGGCGGGGTCGCGCAGCCTGGACCGCGCGTGGTGGCCTTCGCCGCCGGGTTGGTGGCCGCTCTGTACGCGGGGAAGGCGCTGGCCGCGGTCTGGCGGCCCGCCGACGCGGCGACCGGCACCGGGAGCGAGCGGCGGGCCACGGGCCGGGTGGCCTGGCCCGAACTGCTGCCGCTGCCGGTGCTTGCCCTGGTGGCGGCCGGGTCCGGGATCGTCGGGCTGCCCGCGCTGCACGGCTGGTGGTCCCGGCTGGTGGGCGACCCGGGCGCGCCCGGCCTCACGGCGGGCGAGCTGGCCCTGTCCGGGGTCCCGGCGCTCGCCCTGGTGACCGCCGTGATCGCGGTGCGGCCCGGGACGGCCGTGATCGGGGTGCGGCCAGGGACGGTCGCGCCTTCGCGCGTGGGCGGGGTGTTCGGGCGCTGGCTGGGGCTGGAGCGGGCGGCGCGGGCCGTGGTGTGGCGGCCGCTGCTGCGGGCGGCGCGGTGGGCGGCCTGGGTCGACGAGCGGGTCGTGCACGGCGCGGTCGAGGCGGTCGCGCGGGCGGGACTGCTGGCCGCGCGGCTGGCCGGAAGCCCGCTGGAGTCGGGGCTCGACGGGCTCGTCCGACGGACCGGCGGCGCGGTACGACGCCTCGGCGGGCTGGCCAGACGTCCCCAGACCGGACAGATCCACATCTACTTCGCCCAGGCCGCCGTCGCCCTCGTCGTGCTGGCCGTCGTGTTCGCGATCGTGAGGTGAGGCGTGCTCGACGTCGTCGTGTTCCTGCCGCTGGCCGCCGCCGCCCTGTTCGTCCTGCCCGGCGTCACGGCGCGCGCGGCCGGCCTGATCCGGGTGGCCGCGTCCGCCGCCGATCTCGCCCTGGTCATCGTCCTGTGGACCGGGTACGGAGGCGGCCTGGCGTACGAGACCAGGTTGCGCTGGATCCCGACGGCGGGGGCCGGCTACCACGTCGGCGTGGACGGCCTGTCGCTGCCGCTGATCGCCATGACCGCGGTGCTGTTCCTGCTCTGCGCCGTCCACTCGCTGGGCGAGCCCGCCAGGCCCAAGGCGCACGCGGCGCTGTTCCTGTTCCTGCAGACCGTCTCCACCGGCCTGTTCGCGGCGCTCGACCTGCTGCTGTTCTTCGTCTTCTTCGACCTGTCCATCGTCGGCATGTACTTCGTGATCGTCGGCTGGGGGCACGGCGACCGGGCCAGGTCCGCGCTGACGTTCTTCCTCTACACCTTCCTGGGCTCGCTGGCGCTGCTGCTCGGCTTCGTCGGCCTCTACCTGGCCGCCGACCCGCACACCTTCGACCTGGCCGATCTCACCCGCCGCCCGCCGGACGCGGGCCCGGCCGTGCTGCTCGCCATCGGGATCGGCCTGGGGGTCAAGACGCCGGTCGTGCCCGTGCACACCTGGCTGCCGCCCGCGCACACCGACGCCCCGGCCGCCGGGTCGGCCATCCTCGCCGGGGTGCTGCTCAAGATGGGCGCGTACGGGCTGGCCCGCATCGCCGTGCCGCTGCTGCCCGGCCCGTGGCGCGCGTACGCCTGGCTGGTCATCGTGATCGGCCTGGTCAGCGTCCTGTACGGCGCCCTGGTGGCGCTCGCCCAGGAGAACCTCAAACGGCTCGTCGCCTACACCTCGGTCAACCACATGGGCTACGTCGTGCTCGCCCTGGGCGCCGCCGGGCTGGCCGGCGGGCCGGCGCGGGCCAAGGAGCTGGCGGTCAGCGGCGCGGTCACCCAGATGGTCAGCCACGGCCTGGTCACCGGCGCGCTGTTCCTGATCACCGGCGTGCTGTGGGACCGCGCGGGCGGCTACGCCCTCGGCCGCTACGGCGGCATCGCGGGACGGGCGCCCGTGCTGGCCTGGCTCACGGCGGTGGCGGCGTTCGCCTCGCTCGGACTGCCCGGACTGTCGGGGTTCATCGCCGAGTTCCAGATCTTCACCGGGGTGATCGGCTCGGGGGCCGTGCTCGCGGGCGCGCTCTCCGTGACCGGCATCCTGATCACCGCGGCGCTGTTCCTGCGGGCGCTGCAACGCGCGTTCCTCGGCGAGCCGGGCGAGCTGACGCCGCGGGTCACCGACGTGCGGCCGCGCGAGCTGGGCGCGATCGCCCCGCTGCTCGTGCTGTCCCTGCTCATCGGCCTGGCGCCGGGTCCGCTGCTCATGCGCCGCCAGCGGCTGATCGTCGCGATCGGCTGGGGCGTCACGCTGTACGGCGTGCTGGCGGCCGTCCTGGTCAGCCGGATC
>NZ_JBSFGJ010000542.1:0-5724 GCF_053596515.1 Nonomuraea sp. NPDC001684 | reverse complement strand
CGGCGCCCGCGCGCCCGCCGGAGGACCTGCCAGGACGGGTTCGTCGTGTGGAAGGGATGTCACGACGGTACTTATCCGCATGCGGGAGAAAGGTTCCATCCAGGATCCCGCCGGGGGGGTTGAGGTCACCGCTGGCGGTGGATCAGGTCGCCGCCCAGCCGGGTGAGCTGGTGGATGACCATGTTGGCGTGCCGGGTGCTGGTGATGAGCCCGGCCCGTTGCAGCACCTGGGCGTGCGCGCTGGCCGACGACAGCGAGGCGCCGGTCCGGCGGGCGAGCTCGCTGGTGGTGCAGCCGTCGGTGGCGGCGATGCAGCGCAGGACGCGGGCCCGGGTGGCGCCGAGCAGGTCGGGCAGCGCGTCGTCGGGGACGGCGTCGGGCATCTCGTGCTGGATCGGGAAGACCAGGACGGGCGGCAGGCTGGCGTCGGCCATCGCGACCGGGGTGAAGCGCCCGAAGTAGGAGGGGATGAGCGTCAGGCCGCGTCCTTGCAGGTGGATCTCGTACCGGCCGGGGGCGTAGTCGGCCTCCAGCACCGGGGGCCGCCACCGCATCGACGGCCCGAGGCCGGCGAGCATCGCCTCCACGCCCTGGCCGGTGAGCAGGCGGGTCAGCCTGGCGCGCTCACGTCCCAGGGCGTCCTCCATGTCGGTACGGCGGGAGCCGAAGGCGACCTGGCAGTACCGCTCGCCGAGCCGGGCCAGGCCGCGGATGGAGCGCCGGTTGCCGCGGGCAAGGTCGTCCAGCGCCGCGGGAACGGGCGCGTGCCGGCGCAACTGGTCGACCTCGTGCCGCACCCGTGCCGACGGTGTGTCTGTCAGGACGTCCAGCCCCTGCCGGAACCCGTTCATCGACTCGTACGGGGTCAGGAAGTCGGGGAAGTACGCCCCGAGCGGCACCAGCCGCACCAGCTGCTCCCGTACCGGTTTGAGCAACCCGGCCTCGGCGAGGTCGGCGCGGGCCTGCCGCCGCCAGCCGGACAGCGCGCGCACCCCGCCCGGCCGCTGGAGTATGTGCAGGCTCAGCGCCATTTCCCACATCATGTCCGCCCGGCCGGCGATGCGCACGCGGGCCAGGTCCTCGCCGGTGAAGATGATCCGCAAGGTCCCCTTGATCATGATCACATCCTCGGCCGTCGATGTCACCGTCAGATCAAAGGCGCCGCTTCGGGCGCCGGCGGGTGAACGCCGGGCCGGATTCTCGGCCCGGAGCTTGAGCGACACCGGGCTCGCGTCCTGCCGGGCCGGTGATCGCGCCGAAGGAGGGGCCGCAGGACTCGCCTGCCGCCGTCTGCGCTGCCGCCTGACGGCAACCCGTCGGGGGTGATTTGTGCGAACTATCACATTGATCACGAGTTGCGTGTAGCAGAAGTGAGCCGGTGGTACTCAAGATCGCAACACTGGGCAATCGAAGGGATCTTCGTGCGAGCACGCAAGCTGGCGATCCTCCTGGCCGCCGCGGCCCTGACCTCCACCACCACCCTGGCGGCGACCGCCGCCCCGGCCGGCGCGGCCGGACCCTGCGGCAGCGGCTACACCCGGGTCGGCGTCTACAACATCGGCATCGAGAAGTACGGGTACCGCACCGGCATCCTGGAGGTGTACTACAGCTCCGGCACCGGCAAGAACTGCGCACTCACCTACGGCGACGGCCCCTACGCCAACACCACGAGCTGGAAGGGCGTCGTGATCTCCAGGGGCGACGGCAGCGGGAAGGACAGCGACGCCGGAAACTACCAGTACTACGCCGGCCCCGTGTACGTCTCGGCGGCCGGGCAGTGCATCGACGTCGAGGGCATCTCGCCGTCGTGGACGAGCGTCAAGCTCGACAACGTGCACTGCGGCTGAGACCAGCCTGACCGGCCGGCCTCCTCCCGCTGAGCACGCCGCCGTCCCGTTTGGAAGGACGGCGAGGGCGTGCCCCCAGCAGGGGGTTGTCGAGAAGAGCCCGCACCCCAGGGTCGAGGGCACTGGCGTGCGCCATGGGCTCTGACGGCTCAGTGCGCCATCACCGACGTCCGCGTCGATGACGCACTGAGCACCACACGACACCTGACCATGATCAGCCTCGCGCGCTTCCCTCGCCGCGTCGGCCGCACGGCGAGTCAGTCCAGCGGTGTCCCGCCCACGGCCGCGAGCAGCAGGACGGGGAACTCCGGATCGGCCTGACCGACGGCGAGCGCGACCCAGCGGCCCGCGTCCGGCCGGCGCCAGGCGAGCATCGTGCCGGTGAGCTGGCCGAGCTCGTCCAGCGGCGCGGGCGCCGCGGCCTCGCCTTCCGCGTACGGCCACAGATCGACCACCCGAGGGGCACCCCAGCGCTCCGTCAGGGCGGCCGCCAGCTCCTGGAGGGCGGCGTCGATCTCCGCCTGGGCCGCCTCGACGACCTCCTCGCCACGGTCGTCCCAGAAGTCACGGCTGGCCATCAGGTAGCACACGTGGTGGTCCGGGCCGCTGGAACGGTATCCCTCCCACACCTCCCGCGACCTGCCCTCCCGTTCCTCCGTCTCCGGGAAGGGACGGGCCAGGAGGGCGTCCACGACGGCGAGTCGATCGTGCAGAGCCATCCCATGAGGATAGGGTCCCGCGGCGCGGTCCCTCGGGGCGGCGGAGATCACTTGTAGTACTGCACCCAGTACTCGACCGTGTGCTTCTTGTCGAGGGAGAAGGTCGCCCAGTACTGCGAGTGGCCGGCGTTGCTGATGCGGACGATGCCGTACTTGCCGTTGCAGCGCCACCTGCCGGACTTGGCGACCCTCTCGCCACCGAAACGGCGCAGGAACCACAGGTCGACCTTGATCCCCGTGTCGTTGCCCCAGCAGCGGGCCTTGACCTGCATCACGCGCACGCCCGAGGGCCGCTTCCACTCCGAGGTCGAGAAATATCCCTTGTACGGGCCCAACTCCTCGTGCCGCTGGGTGTGCCAGCTCGCCAGGGCGCTACCGGCCTTGGCGGTGCTCGCCTGGGACGTGACCTGGCCGCGCGCGGCCGGCGCGGCGACGGCGGGAGCGGCCGTCAGCACGGCCAGGCCGGAGACGGTGGCCGCGAGGGCGAGGGCGGTTCTCGTGGGACGCATCGGCGCCTGCCTTCCGAGGTCGAATCAGGTGTTCTGCTCGAACGCGAAGGTATGACCGCAGGTGTTGAGAAAGCGTTGAGCGCACGTTGAACCGGCCCGCGACGATCCGGCCAGGCGGCGTCGCCGTCAGCCGGCGTCCGGGGAGCCGTTCAGGAGGGCCTGGCCGAGCGGCGTCAAAGTGTGCAGGACCGAGCTGCCCGTCCGGACGGTCGAGACGAGCCCGGCGTTGCGCAGGACCGTGGTGTGCTGGCTGGCCGAGCCGAGGGAGACACCGACGCGTTCGGCCACGAACGTCGTGGTGGCCGGGCTGCGCAACGTGGCCAGCACCGCCGCACGGGTACGGCCCAGCAGGGGCGTCAGCACGTCGTCCGCGCCGGCCGGCCCGCCCGGGACGCACATCGGGTACACCAGCACCGTGGCCGCGTCCGGCCGGTACATCACCATCGGACGGGGCGCGAAGTAGGACGGGATCAGCAGCAGCCCCCGCCCGCGCAGCGCGACGTCGTGATCGCCGTCGACCGGGATGTGCAGGGTCGGCGGCCGCCAGCGGCACCCGGGATGCAACGTGGCCAGCAGGGCGTCCACCCCGCCGCGCAGCAGGGTCTCCGAGCGCAGGGCCCGGTCGGCGCCGGCCTCCGCCTGGATCTGCGACCACAAGGGCTCCACCGACGAGCCGAAGAAGCCGCGCAGGTCGTCGGCGAGGGTCTGGCGCGCTCCGCGGCTGCCGCCGGCCAGTTCCCGCGCCCAGCGCCCCGCCCGCTGGGCGGGCGACAACGCGCCCAGATCGGCCGCCAGGTAGGAGCTCGGCGTCCGACTGGCCAGCTCGACGCCGGCGGCGAAGTCACCGGCGTCCGGCTGGAGCAGGAACGCCGGCACCGAACTCCGCGGCGGGACCAGGGGCGCCAGCACCCCCGCCCGCTCGGCCAGGCTTCCTCCCACCTGCCGCAACAGCCGGCGCGCTGCGGGCCGCGTCCAGCTCCTGCTCGTCGGCGCGCCGAGCAGCAGGCGCACACTCAGCACCGTCTCCCACAAGGCGTTGGGGGCCGGGGCGAACGTGATCTTGCGCAGGTCGGCGTCGGAGAAGTGCACACGGATCATGACGAAGGATTCTCACCGAGCCGGCTCCCTCCGGCCAAGGAGACCGTCTCCCCCGACGGGCGCGTGGACGTCAGATCGGCTCGTCGCCCGGCGGGAACCACGCCTGCAGGGTCGCCGGGTCGATCGGCACCGAGACGTGCTCGTGCGTGATCAGCCAGCCCTGTCCCGTCCGCCGGAAGCCGAGGGACGACCTGACCCAGATCGAGGTCTGCAGGCCGTTCCTGCGCCGCCCGCTGTCGCGGTGGAGCATGTGCGCGAACGCGACCTCCCCGCCCGCCGCGACCACCGGCTCGCGCGTCTCCAGCGCGATGGGCCCGTCGTACTCCGCGAACCAGCGGACGAAGTTGCCGCGAAGCTCATCCAGCCCGGCGAATCTCATCGGCGGCACGACGTCGAAGTAGACGACGTCAGGAGCGTAGAGCGCCAGCAACCGGTCGACGTCCTTGACCTGGCAGGCTTCGACCCGGACCGCCAGCAGCGCCCTGATCTGCGACTCGCCTGACATCAGCGCCGCCCGGCCTTGAGCGCGGCCGCCGTCTCGGCGACACGGCGGGCCTGGTGAGCGGCAGCCTGCAGGGTCACCTCGGCGGGCGGCCCGTCGCCGGCCACGTGGGAGGCACCGTAGGGGTTGCCGGACCGGAACTGGACGGGGTCGGTGTAGCCCGGCGGGACGATGACGCCGCCCCAGTGGTAGAAGGTGTTGCTCAGCGCCAGGATGGTGGACTCCTGCCCGCCGTGCGCGGTGTTGGAGGCGGTGAAGGCCGAGTACACCTTGTCGGCCAGCCGGCCCTGCGCCCACAGCGGGCCGGTGGCGTCGATGAAGGCCCGCAGCTGGCTGGCCGGGTTGCCGAACCGGGTCGGCGTGCCGAACAGCACCGCATCGGCCCAGAGCAGGTCGTCGTGGCCGGCTTCGGCGACGTCCGCGGTGTCGCGCAGGTGCTGGGCCCAGGTCGCCTTGGAGTTGACCGCCTGCGGTGGGGCGGTTTCGGCGACCCGGCGCAGCCGTACGTGCGCGCCCGCCTCCTGCGCGCCCTTGGCCGCGGCCTGGGCCAGCGCGTGCAGGGTGCCGGTGGCGCTGTAGTAGATGATCGCCACGTTCACGTTGTCCATGGCCGCAACGCTAGGCCGCGGCCCCGCAGGCCCGAATCCGTGACGCCACGGTAGTCGCTCCGGTAGTCGCCCCCGGTAGTCGCCACGGGGTCGCCACGGGGTCGCGGTCACACCAGGCGCGCGAGCTCCTGCCGGGAGGCGACGCCGAGCTTCGGATAGGCCTTGTAGAGGTGGTACTCCACGGTCCGGTGACTGAGGAACAGCTGCGCGGCTATGTCGCGGTTGCTCACCCCCGCCGCGGCCAGCCGTACCACCTGGAGCTCCTGCGGGGTGAGCGCCGCCAGCGCGTCGGCGGGCGGCCCGTCGGGCGCGCTCTCCCCGGTGGCGCGCAGCTCGGCCCGGGCACGCCCGGCCCACGGCGCGGCGCCGAGCCGATCGAAGATCTCCAGAGCCGAGCGCAGCGGCGAGCGCGCCTCGGCCCTGCGCCGCGCGCGGCGCAGC
>NZ_JBSFGJ010000541.1:0-5754 GCF_053596515.1 Nonomuraea sp. NPDC001684 | reverse complement strand
GGCGGCGGCCGGTGGTGCTGGTCAGCGTGGCGGCGGCGTGCGCAACCACGGCGCTGGTCTGGTGGGTGGCCGGGAGCCGCCCGTCCTCTCCGGCGGAGGCGGGCGGGCGCTCGGGCGGCGTGCCGTCGGCCGTCCAGCCGCAGACCTCGGACGAGGCGACGGAAGACCCGGCGACCGGGGACGCCACCCCCACCGGCGACCCGGCCGCGAGCACCGGCCCGACACCGAGCACGGACCCCACGGCAGGTGCGGCCGGGCAGGCCGGGCGGGTGGACGAGCTGCTGTCCAGCAGCAGTTCCGCCCGTTCCAGCCTGTCGGCGGCGATCGCGGACGCGACCGGTTGCCGCCGGAGCGGCGTGACCACGATCGAGGACATCACCGCCGGCCGCCGCGACCAGCTCGCCGCCGCCCGGACGCTGGAGGTGACGGCCCTGCCCGAGGGCGCGGCGCTGAAGCAGACGCTCATCACCGCACTCGACGCCTCCTACGACGCCGACACCGCCTTCCTCTCCTGGGCCCGGCGCCATCTGGCGGGCGGCTGCACCGGCCCGGTCTCGGACGACCGCGATTACCGGCGAGGTCTCAGCAGATCGGAGGCCGCGCAGACGGCGAAGGCGCAATTCGCGCAGGCGTGGCGGCCGATTGCGGAGACATATGGCCTGACAATATGGAAAGCCGACCAGATCTAGCCATATTGGCCCATAATTCAGCGTAAGCACCGAAATTCCGAGCGCCGATCGACGAGAGGCCGGCGACAGGTCTCGTCAGTGACACGAAGGAGTGCTGCGATGTTCCTGCCACGCCGGGTGTTCCGGCTGGCCGCTGGTGCGGCGGCCGGGTACCTGCTCGCCGTGCGCCCCTGGCACCTGCGCTGGGGCGCGACCGACAGAGAGGTGCACGAGGACCTGCCGGGTGACGACATCGTGCCGCTCCCCCAGCTCCAGGCCACCCGTGCCGTCACCGTGGACGCGCCGCCGCCGGTCGTGTGGGCCTGGGTGGTCCGGCTCGGCGGCTACCCGGGCCCGGGCGCCCGTCCCGGCACCCGTCCTGGCACCGGAACCGACGCGCGGGCGGAAGCCGCCGGCGAGCCCGCGCAGCCCCCGCACGACCTCAAGCCCGGCGACGTCATGGACGGCGGCGCCTTCGTCGTCGAGCGGATCGAGCCCCCGCACAGCCTCGTGCTGGCCGACCGCGGCGCCGACGCCACCACGACCTGCTCCATCGCGCTCCGCGACACCGGCGGCGGCACCCGGCTGATCTACCGGCTCCGGATGCGCGGCGAGCCCACCGTGCGCGGCGCCGCCCACGTCGCGATGACGGACGTCGGCGACTTCGTCGCGATGCGCAGGCAGCTCCTCGCCGTCAAGACCGGAGCCGAGTCGGCGAGGTGAGCCACTGAGCCGACCCAGTGACCCCAAGTGGCCGAACCGAGCAGGGCCGGGCAGGGGCTGAGGGCCGGGCAGGGGCAGGGCTGGGGGCCGGGTGGGCGGCCTGGTTCGGGTTCTTCGCCGCTGCCTTAGGGTTCATGCTGTGGATCAACGGGCAGCGAGCGCGACGGCCGAACGCGCATCCGCCGGCAAGCGTCCCTCACCCCGGCGGCGCAGGCGCTGGTTCGCCTGGACGGTGGTCGCGCTGCTGGCGGCCTGGGCGGCGCTGCGGGTCGGCGGCCTGGAGACCGGCTCCTTCCTCATCCAGCTCATGACGGTGACGCCGATCGGCGCGGGGCTGGCCGCGCTGACCGCGCTGCTGGCGGTGCTCAGGCGCAACCGCCCGGCGGGGCTGAGCGCGGCCGTCGTGGGCATGGTGTTCGTCGCGTGCCTGATCCCGCGGACGTCCGGGGTGGAGCCGGGCAAAGTGATCGAGGGCGTCCCGCTGCGGGTGTTGTCGGTCAACCTGTTCGGATGGGCCGACGCCGAGACCGTGGTCCGCCTGGTGCGCCTGTACGAGATCGATGTGTTCAGCGCGCTGGAGCTGACCCCCGACGCGGTCCGGCGGCTCGACCAGGCGGGGCTGCGCAAGCTGCTCCCCTACCGGGTGCTCCAGGCCGCGGACGGCGCGATCGGCAGCGGCCTGTTCGCCAGGCACCCGCTGCGGCCGCTGCGGGGGCTGTTCACCCCGATCGGCCACAACATGCCGGCCGCCACGCTGTCCCTGCCCTCGGGCGGCAAGGTCGAGGTCGTGGCGGTGCACCCCGACCCGCCGCTCGGCCGGATGGCGGCCGAGTGGGACGCCTCGCTCAAGGCGCTGCCGTCCCCGTCGCCGTCGGTGATCAGGATCCTGGCCGGCGACTTCAACGCCAGCCTCGACCATCGCGCCTTCCGCGACCTGCTGGCCAGGGGTTACGTCGACGCGGCCGACCAGGTGGGCAAGGGGCTCGTCCCGACCTGGCCCAACAACAGGGCGATACCGCCGATCATCACGATCGACCACGTGCTGGCCGACCGCCGGGTGAACGTGGCCAGTACGGAGATCCTCGACGTGCCCGGCACCGACCACCGCGGCGTCTTCGCCGACCTGCGCGTGCCCGCCATCGGCTGACCCGCCGCTGCCTGCCCGGTCATCGCGCCTGCTGCCCGTGCAGCGTCCTGAGGGACGCCTTGAGCAGCTTGCCGGCGCCGTTCCGCGGCAGGCCGGGGACGAGCTCCAGATACCTCGGGATCTTGAAGCGGGCCAGGCGGCCGTCGAGGTGGGCGAGCAGTTCCCCGGGCTCCGCGCTCGCACCCGGCCGCAGCACGACCAGCGCCTTGCCGGTCTCCCCCCACTTCTCGTCCGGTACGCCGATCACCGCGCACTCGGCCACCGCCGGATGGGCGAGGAGCAGGTTCTCGATCTCGGCCGGGTAGACGTTCTCGCCGCCGGAGATGTACATGTCGCTGATCCGGTCGCGGATGCGGACGTACCCGCCCTCGTCGGCCACGCCGATGTCGCCGGACCTGAACCAGCCGTCGGCGGACAACACCTTCGCGGTCTCCTTCGGCCGCCGCCAGTAGCCGGGCATGACGTTGGGGCCCTGGACGTACACCTCGCCGGGCTCGCCGGGGGCGGCGGGCGAGCCGTCGGGGGCGACCAGCCGCACGTCGGAGAAGAAGCACGGCACCCCGGCCGAATCGAGCTCGGCGTCCGGGTGCCCCGCCCCGAGGAAGAGCGCGCCGGGGGAGGTCTCCGTCATGCCGTACCCCTGCAGGAACGGCAGCCCGCGCTCCCGGTACGTCCTGATCAGCGGCTCGGGCACCGGCGCTCCTCCGCACAGCAGGTGCCGCAGGCTGGACAGGTCGGCGTCCGCCCAGCGCGGCGACTGCGCGAGGGCCGCGAACATCGACGGCACGCCGAACATCATCGTGACCCGCTCGGACTCGACCAGGTCGAACGTCCTGTCCACCCGGAAGGACGGCTCCAGCAGCGCCCGGCCGCCCTTCAGCACGGTCGGCAGAAGCGTCTGCGCCAGGGCCGCGATGTGGCACAGCGGCGCGCTGACCAGCGTCACCTCGTCGTGCGCGAGCGGCACGTCGACCAGCAGGTTCACGGCGTTCCAGATGAGGTTGCCGTGGGTGAGCATCGCGCCCTTGGGGCGGCCGGTGGTGCCCGAGGTGTACATGATCAGGCAGAGGTCGTCCTGGCTCACCGGCTCGTCCACGGGGTCGGCGGGCGCGCCGGCGATCAGCTCCTCGAAGGCGTCCTGGCCCAGGTGCCGGCCGGGCAGGCCGCCGCCGTCCTGGCCTGCACCGAGGACGACGACGCGGGCGCCGGAGTCGTCCAGGAGGAAGCGCAGCTCGGGCGGGGCCAGCCGGGCGTTGAGCGGGACGAACACCGCGCCCAGCAGTCCGGCGGCGAAGAACGTCTCCACCAGGGACGGGTGGTTGGGCCCGAGATAGGCGATCCGGTCGCCACGGCCCACGTCCAGGCCGGTCAGCCCGTGGGCCAGGCGGGTGACCCGGTCGTACAGGTCGCCGTAGGTGCGGTCGATCCCCTGGTAACCGACGGCGGGCCGGGCGGGCGTCATCCGCGCCCTGCGTGCCGGCCATGACCCAAGCCCCTGATTCCGCATCGGCACTCCTTGACGGTCAGGACTCAAGGTAGGTCACCAAGCGCTTGCTGTCACCGGAATGCCACACTTTCTCCCGTCCGCCCCCTCTCGTGCGGTCGAGGGCGTCGGCGGCTTTCGTGGCCGGCGGCCTCTTTCAGCGGCGGCACCCGCGCGTGACACTGGACGGCGTGTCCCCAGTCACGCGCGTTCCCGTGTTACGCGGCCGCGACGCGGAGGAGAACGTCCTGCTGCGGCTGCTCGACGACGCCCGGGCCGGCTCCGGAGGGGCGCTGCTGCTGACCGGCGCGGCGGGCATGGGCAAGACGGCGCTGCTCGACCTGGCCGCCGCGCGGGCCTCCGGGTTCCGGGTGCTGCGGGTGTCGGGGGTGGAGCCGGAGTCGGGGGTGCCGTACGCGGGGCTGCACGGCCTGCTGAGGCCGGTGTCCGGGGCCGTCGCGGCGCTGCCGGCCGCCCAGGCCCGCGCGCTGGCCGAGGCCCTGGAGTCCGGGACGTGCGGGGCGGGGCTCGTGCTGCCCGCCGCCGTGCTCGGGCTGCTGTCGGCGGTCGCCGCCGAGCGTCCCGTACTGGCCTGCGTGGACGACGCCGACCGGCTGGACGCGGCGAGCCTGGACGCGCTCTCGTTCGTGGCCCGCCGCCTGTCCTGCGAGCCGATCGCCCTGCTCTTCACCACCAGACCCCCGCCCTCCCACGCCGTCCCGTACGGCGAGCGGGAGCCGGAGAGGTTCGACGGCGAGGCGATGCGGCGGCTTGAGGGCGTGCCCGCGCTGGAGCTGCGCGGGCTCGACGGGCCGGCGGTGCGGGAGCTGGCCGCGGACCTGGCGCCCGGCGGGCTCGCCGAGGACCTGCCGGCCGCGCTCGACCAGATCGCCCGCGGGAACCCGCTGGCGCTGCGCGAGCTGATCGGCGCGCTCACCCCCGACCAGCGGGCCGGGCTCGCGGCGCCGCCCGCCGTCCTGCCTGCTGGTGGGCGGTTGTGGCGGGAGCACACGGGCGCGCTGGCCCGGCTGCCCGCGCGTACGCGCTGGCTGTCGCTGCTGATCGCCGCCGATCCGGCCCTGGACGTGGCGACCCTGGCCAGGGCTGCGAGCCCGGCGTGCGCGTTGTCGGTGCTCGAACCGGCCGAACGGGCGGGCGTCCTGCGGGCCGACGGGGACGCGTTCGTGTTCCGGGAACCCGCGATGCGGGCGGTCACGTACCAGGCGGCGTCGCTGGCCGAGCGCCGCCGCGCCCACCGCCTCCTCGCCGACCTGCTCACCCCGGGCGGGTGCCATGCGGGTGGTTGGGAGAGGTTGCGGCGGGCGTGGCATCGGGCCTGGGCGGGGGGTGGCGGGGAGGAGGAAGCCAGCGACGAGCTGGCGCGGGCGGCGCTGGCCGTGCGCTGGGCCGCCGGGAGCTCCGAGCCGTGCCTGGCCTCGGAGCGTCGTGCCGGGTTCCCCGAGCCCTATCTGGCGTTGGAGCGCGCCGCCGAGCTGACCGCTCGTCCCGCGGTCAAGGCCGAACGGCTGGCCGCCGCCGCCAGGCACGCCTGGGTGTCCGGCCGTCCCCGGGCCGCGCGTTCCCTGCTGGCCCGGCTGCGGTCGCCCGGCGCGCCCGAGGAGCTGCGCGGCCACGTCCAGCTTCTGCGCGGCAGCCTGGAGCTGCTGGGCGGCGAGACCGGCAGCGCCCGCGAGGAGCTGCTGGCGGCGGCCCGCGGTGGCTGTCCAGCAGCC
>NZ_JBSFGJ010000540.1:0-5776 GCF_053596515.1 Nonomuraea sp. NPDC001684 | reverse complement strand
TGATCAACTTCGCCATGGGCGTGGTGACGGGCATCGTGCAGGAGTTCCAGTTCGGCATGAACTGGAGTGAGTACTCCACGTTCGTCGGTGACGTCTTCGGCGCCCCGCTGGCCATGGAGGCGCTGCTGGCCTTCTTCATGGAGTCCACGTTCCTCGGCCTGTGGATCTTCGGCTGGGACCGGCTGCCGAAGAAGGCGCACCTGGCCAGCATCTGGGCCGCCGCGATCGGCTCCAACCTGTCGGCCTACTTCATCCTCGCGGCCAACGCCTGGATGAAGTACCCGGTCGGCTACGAGGTCGTGGACGGCAAGGCCAGGATGACCGACCTGTGGGCGGTGCTGACCAACTCCACGGCGGTCGCGCAGGTGCCGCACGTCATCGGGGCCGCGTTCATCGTGGCGGGCGGGTTCGTGCTGGCGGTCAGCGGCTACTGGCTGCTGCGGACGCGCGCGCCGATGTGGCGCAGCGCCGCGCGCGGCGCGCTGGTCATGACGGCGATCGCGGGGGCGGTCGTCGCGGGCACCGGCGACATGTCGGCCAAGCTCATGTACGAGCAGCAGCCCATGAAGCTGGCCGCGGCCGAGGGCCTGGAGCGCGACACCGCGGGCGCGGCCTTCTCCCTCGCGCCCGGCATCGAGATCCCCAAGGTGCTCAGCTTCCTGGCCACCAACGACCCCGACGCCACCGTGCAGGGCACCGAGGACCTGCAGAAGCGCTTCGAGCAGCAGTTCGGCCCCGGCGACTACCGGCCCGACCCGACGATCGTGTTCTGGTCGTTCCGCGTGATGATCGTGTTCGGCATGGCCACCGCGGGGCTCGCGCTGCTCGGCCTCTGGCTGACCCGGCGCAGGCGCGAGGTGCCGTCCTGGCTGGCGCGGGCGCTGCTGCTGGCGCTGCCGCTGCCGTTCGCGGCGGTGATCGCGGGCTGGCTGCTGAGCGAGATCGGCCGGCAGCCCTGGACGGTCGCCGGCGAGCTGCTGACCGCCTCGAGCGTCTCGCCCGGCGTGACCCTGGCCGAGGTCGCCATCTCGCTGACCGTCTTCACACTCCTGTACGGCGGCCTGGCCGTGGCCGAGGTCGTCCTGCTGGCCAAGCACGTGCGCAAGGGCGTCGAGGAGCGGCAGCCCGCTCCCGAGGCGCAGCCGCTCGAACCGTCGCTGATGTACTAGAGGGACCAGACCATGATCAACCTGTGGTTCGTCATCATCGCCTTCCTCTGGACCGGGTACTTCGTCCTCGAAGGCTTCGACTTCGGCGTCGGCCTGCTGGCGCCGCTCCTGAGCAGGAACGCCGCCGAGCAGCGCCAGAGCCTGCAGACCATCGGCCCGGTCTGGGACGGCAACGAGGTGTGGCTGATCACGGCCGTCGGCGCCATGTTCGCCGCCTTCCCCGCCTGGTACTCCGGCCTGTTCAGCGCGTTCTACCTGCCCGTCACGCTCATCCTGGTCGGCCTGATCGTGCGCGGCGTCGGGCTGGAGTGGCGCGGCAAGGTCGCCAACCCGATCTGGTGCGACCTCGGCATCCTGGTCGGCAGCGGCCTCCCGGCGTTCCTGTGGGGCGCGATCTTCGCCGACGTGCTGTTCGACAGCGGCCCGGCGGCCCTGCTCGGCGGCGCGTTCACGCTGACGCTCTGCGTGCTGCACGGCGCGGTCTTCCTCGCCCTGCGCACCACCGGCCCGGTGCGCCGCCGGGCCAGGACCGCCGCCATGGCCGCGGCGGCGGTGGCCATCCCGGTGGCCGTGCTGGCCCTGTCGAACCTGGGCTCGCTGCCCGCCCTGGCCGCCATGGCCGCGCTGGCCGCCGCGGCGGCGCTGATCTGGCGACGCAGGGAGGGCTGGGCGTTCGGCGCGACCGCTGCGGGCATCGTGCTGGCCACGCTGGCGGTCTTCATGGAACTGCGCGTCGCGCCGCTGCCCGGGCTGACCCTGGCGGCGGCCGCCTCGGGGCCGTACACGCTGACGATGCTGAGCTGGATCGGGCTGATCACGCTGCCGTTCGTGCTGGTCTACCAGGGCTGGACGTACTGGGTGTTCCGCAAGCGGGTCATGCTCGCGGCGGCGTAGGGCGCCTCAGCCGACCGTGCGCATCTGGTTCGTGCGGTGGTCCTTCAGGTGGAGGTCGCCGCCGAGCCGCTCCTTCAGCAGCTCCAGCACCTTGCGGCTGGACAGCACGGTCCACAGGTTGCCGACCAGGTGCGGGTTGTACTCGGGGGCGGCGTCCATCCAGGCGTCCTTGCCGGACTGGCTGGCGAACGTCGTGACGAAGAACTGGCCGTCGGCGGTCCGGCAGTAGCCCGTACGGATCTCGGCGGCGTCGACCTGCATGCGCGGCTTGCAGCCGACCTTGGCGGCGAGCTGCTCGACCGTCTGGGGCGCCGCCGCCCGCGGGGCGTTCCGGCCGGCCGCCGCCGGGCCGCCGGAGCCGCCGCCGGCGGAGCAGGCGGCGACCAGCCCGGCCAGCAGCGCGAGGACGGCCAGACGTGGAAATGTCGTCATGTGCGGAGATACGCACGGCCCCCCGCGCCGGTTCAGCGCAGGACGGCGCAGCCCCGGGCGCGCAGCAGATCGAGCACCGGCGGGTCGTCGTAGAGCTTGTTCCAGCGCAGGTCGAGCTTGCGCAGGCCGGTCAGCTCGGCGACCGCGGCGGGCAGCTCGCGCAGCCGGTTGTTGCGCAGGTCGAGATGGGTGAGGCCGGACGGCAGCGCGGGCAGCTCGCTCAGCTGGTTGTTGCGCAGGTCGAGCACGCGCAGCTCGGTCAGCGCCGCGAGGGCGGCGGGCAGCCGGGTCAGCCGGTTGCCCTGCAGATGCAGCTCGCGCAGCCGGCCGAGCCCGCCCACGGTCTCCGGCAGCGTCTCCAGCCGGTTGTTGTACAGGCGCAGCTCCACCAGCGACGCCATCGACCCGAGCGCGTCCGGGAGCCTGGTCAGCCGGTTGTCGGTGAGGTTGAGGTAGGCCAGCCGGTCGAGGCGGCCGAGCGCGGCCGGGACGTCGGTGAAGCCGTTGTCGCTCAGGTAGAGGTAGTCGGTGAGCGGCAGGTCGCCGACCTCGGACGGGATCGAGGCGAGCCGGTTGTGGCCGAGGTCGAGCATGCGCAGCCGGGTCAGGCCGCCGATGGCCGCGGGGAGCTCGGTGAGGGCGTTCTCGGCGAGGTTGAGGGATTCCAGCGCGGTCAGCTTCCACAGCCCGGCGGGCACGGAGGTCAGCCGGTTGCCGCCGAGCGCGAGGTGGCGCAGGCGCGGGCCGAGGTCGCCGGTCAGGCGCTCGATCCGGTTGCCGTAGAGGAAGAGGGTCTCCAGGCCGGGCGGGCAGCCGGGGACCTCGGTCAGCTCGTTGCCGTCGAGGTGCAGGGCGCGCAGCGCGGTCAGGCCGGACAGGCGGGGCAGCTCGCGCAGCCGGTTGCCGTCGAGCCGCAGTTCCTCCAGCGCGGCCAGCCCGGCCACCCGGGCGGGCACGTGCGTGATCTCGTTCCAGGCCAGGTCGATCGTGCGCACGTCGTCGGGCACGTCGGGGAAGCGGGTCAGGCCGGCGCCGGGAGCGAGCATGGCGCCGATCATCGCATACGCAGCCCGAACAGGTCGGACGGCGAGATGGGCATGCGGTCGATCTCGATGCCCTCGGCGTCCTCGATCGCCGAGGCGATGACCGCCGACACCGGGATCACGCCGGCCTCGCCCGCGCCCTTGATGCCGAGCGGGTTGAGCGGCGAGGGCGTCTCCAGGTGGGCGGTCTCGATCGGCGGGATCTCGGTGGCGTACGGCATGAGGAAGTCCATGAACGAGGCGTTGACGAGCTGGCCGTGGACGTCGTACTCCATGCGCTCGTACAGGGCGCCGCCGATGCCCTGGGCCACTCCCCCGTGGATCTGGCCCTCCACGATCATCGGGTTGATCAGCCGGCCGCAGTCGTGCACGACGGCGTACCTGACGACCCTGATCTCGGCGGTGTCCGGGTCGGTCTCGACGACGGCCGCGTGCATGCCGGAGGCGAACGTGGACCGGATCGGCGAGTAGAACTCCCGCCCCTCCAGGCCCGGCTCGTCGCCCTCGGCCACCGGCGGGCGGGCCGGGTCGGCCGCGCCGGAGAACTGGGTCGCCCTGGCCGTCTCCTCGTCGAAGGCGTACCGCAGCGGGTTGGCCAGCACCGCCACCGTCGAGAGCGGGATCGCGGCGGTCGGCGCGCCCACGACGTGCACCAGGCCGTCGTCGATCTCCAGGTCGGCCGGGTCGGCCTCCAGGGCGTCGGCCGCGATGCGCAGCGCCTTCTCCTTGACCTTCCGGCAGGCCAGGGCGATGGCGTTGCCGCTGACGACGGCGGCGCGAGAGGCGAAGGTGCCCACCGCGTACCCGAACCTGCGGGTGTCGCCGGTGACCACGCTGACGCGTTCGATGGGCACGCCCAGCTCGGCGGCGGCGATCTGGGCGAAGACGGTCTCGTGCCCCTGCCCCTGGGAGGTCAGGCCGGTCGAGACGTGCACCCGGCCGTCGGAGGTGATCTGCACGTGCCCGCCCTCGTACGGGCCCACGCCCGTGCCCTCGACGTAGCAGCCGATGCCGATCCCCCGGCCCGGACGCCGCTCGAAGGAGTCCCAGCCGATCAGCTCCTTGATCATGCGGAGCATCTCCGGGTAGTTCCCGCTGTCGTAGATGAGCGGGCGGCCGTCCTGGAACGTCATCCCCTGGTCGTAGGGGAACTCGTCGGGCCGGATGAAGTTGGCCGCGCGCACCTGCGTGCGGTCCTTGCCCAGGTAGCGGGCGATCTTGTCCATGGTCCGCTCCATGCAGAACACGCCCTGCGGCCGGCCGGCCCCCCGGTACGGCGTGACCTGCACGGTGTTGGTGTAGACCGCGGTGAACTCGACCCGGTAGGCCCCCGGCTTGTACGGCCCCAGCAACTGCGTGGAGGTGACGATGGGCACGATGATCCCGTACGGCGTGTAGGCGCCGTGGTCGTGCAGGATCGTCACGTCCAGGCCCAGGACGCGGCCGTCGTCGTCGAAGCCGACGCGTACGTGGTGGATCTGGGCGCGTTCGTGCGCGGAGGAGATGAAGTGCTCCCTGCGGTCCTCGGTCCACTTGATCTCGCGGCCGAGCGTCATCGCGGCCCACGGCACCAGGATCTCCTCCGGCCACGGATGCACGATCTTCACGCCGAAGCCGCCGCCGACGTCCGGGGCGATCACCTCGACCTGCGGCAGCGGCAGCCCGAGCGCGGCGGCGACGGCCATGCGCACGCTGGTGGAGGTCTGGGTGCTGGAGTGGACGCGCAGGTCGCGGCCGTCCCAGCGGGCGTGCACGCCGCGGCCCTCCAGCGGCATGCTGGCGCTGCGCTCGATGTCGAGCCGGAAGGCCAGCGTGTGCGGCGCGCTCTCGACGGCCTCGCGCGCGCCCCTGCCGTCGGCCCCCGGCACCTCCTGGACGAGGTGGGCCCCCACGTTCCCCGGCACGTCCTCGTGCACGAGCTGGGCGCCCTGCACCGCCTCGGCCAGGCCGACGACCGGCTTGAGCGGCTCGTAGGCGACCTCGATGAGCGCGCAGGCGTCCTCGGCGGCGTACCGGTCGGCGGCCACGACCATGACCACGGGCTCGCCGACGTGCCGGACGACCTCCCTGGCCAGCGGGTACGCCGTGCGCCCGTGGGTGAGCGCCGGGTGCGGGATCAGCAGCGGCAGCGGCCGGCCCACCCGCTCGGGCAGGTCCTCCCAGGTGTAGATCGCGACCAGGCCCGGCACGTCGAGCGCGGCGGACACGTCGATGTCGCCGACGCGGGCGTGGGCGTGG
>NZ_JBSFGJ010000539.1:0-5829 GCF_053596515.1 Nonomuraea sp. NPDC001684 | reverse complement strand
GCCTCGTACCTCCCTGATGGCGACTTCCACCTGGTCACCTCCTGCCCCGGGCTGCGGGTGCTGACCACCAGCCGCGAGGCGCTGGGCATCACCGGGGAGTCGATCCTGCCGGTGTCCCCGCTGCGCCTGCCGCCGCCGGAGCCGGACGACCCGCTGGAGTACGCCGCCGTCCGGCTGTTCGCCGACCGGGCCGCCGCCGTGCGTCCGGGGTTCGCCGTGGACGCCGGCAACGCCGCCGACGTGGTGCGCATCTGCCGGGCGCTCGACGGGCTGCCGCTGGCCATCGAGCTGGCCGCGGCCCGCCTCCGCACGCTGTCGGTCGCCGACGTGGCGGCCCGCCTGGACGACCGGTTCCGGCTGCTGACCCGCGGCAGCCGTACGGCGCTGCCCCGGCACCAGACGCTGCGCGCGGTCGTCGCGTGGAGCTGGGACCTGCTGGACGACGCCGAGCAGCGCCTGGCCGCCCGTCTGAGCGTGTTCGTCGGCGGCGCCACGCCCGAGGCGGCCGAGCGGGTGTGCGGGCTGCCGGAGGAGGTGCTGTTCTCGCTGGCGGAGAAGTCGCTGGTGGAGTACGTCGGCGGCCGGTACCGCATGCTCGACACGATCCGGGCGTTCTGCGCGGAACGCCTGGCCGAGTCCGGCGAGACCGCCGCGATCGGGGACGCGCACACCGCCTACTACCTCGACCTCGTCCTGACCGCCGACCCGCTGCTGCGGACCGCCGACCAGCTCACCTGGCTGGCCCGCCTCGACCAGGAGAGCGACGACCTCGAAGCCGCCGTGCGCTGGACGACCGCGTCCGGGCAGCCGGAGACCGGCCTGCGGCTGCTGGCGCACAGCGCCTGCTACTGGTGGATGCGCGGCCACCGCGGCGTCATCGCCGGGCTGGCCGCCGCGCTGCTGGCCAGGATCGGCGACGCCCGCCCCGCAGGCATGGAGGAGGAGTACGTCATGTGCCTGCTCGTCACCGCCTGGACGGGCGTGGCCGACGACGTCGTGCGCGAGCGGCTGGCCGAGGTGCGCGAGCTGCTGCCGATCACCCACCTGCCGGAGCGGGTGGAGTTCCTGATGATGATGCGGTCGATGTTCACCGGGCCGCCGGGCGACGTCGAGCAGATCTACCACGAGCTGCAGGCCCACACCGAGGGGCTGCCGCCCTGGCAGCGGGCGTTGTCGTACAGCGGCGCGGGGTTCGTGCTGCAGATCCTGGGGCGGGTCGAGGAGTCGCTGGCCTCCTTCCGGCGCGCCCTGGCCGCCTTCCGGGCCATCGGCGAGCGCTGGGGGGCGGTGCTGGTGCTGTCGGGCCTCGGCGAGCTGGCCTCCCGCGAGGGGGACTACGCGGCCTCGTACGCGCTGTCGGACGAGGCGCTGACGCTGGCCCGCGAGCTCGACGCGCGGGCGGAGATGGCCGAGGCCCTGTGCCGGCGCGGCGACGCGCTGCTCGGCATGGGCGAGCCGCTGGGCGGGCGGGCCGACTACGAGGAGGCGGCCGAGCTGGCCCGTCGCGTGGGTTCCATGGACATGCTGGCGTGGGCGCACCTCGGGATGGCCGAGGTGGCGCTGATCGGCGGCGAGCGCGACGCCGCGCTGTCCCTGCTGGCCCAGGCCCGCGCGGAGTGCCCCGACGACTGGTACAGCACCGAGGACATCCGCAACCGCATCGACGAGGCCCTCGGCCGGGCGGTCAGCGAACGGTAGGCGGCCCGTCAGCCGTCCTCGCCACCGTGGACGGCATGACGCGAAAATGGGCCTGTCTGGCCATCGCCTGCCTGGCGACGCTGCTGCTCTCGGTCGATCTCACCGTGCTGCACCTGGCGCTCCCCCGGCTGGTCGCCGACCTCGGTGCGAGCTCGACGCAACTGCTCTGGATCGGCGACATGTACGGGTTCGCCCTGGCCGGACTCCTCGTCACCATGGGCAACCTCGGGGACCGCGTGGGCCGCAAGCGGCTGCTGCTGATCGGCGCGGCCGGCTTCGGCGCCGCCTCGGTGGTGACCGCCTACGCCCCGAACCCCGAGCTGCTGATCGCCGCCAGGACGCTGCTGGGCGTGGCGGGCGCGATGATCATGCCGTCCACGCTCTCGATCGTCAGGAACGTCTTCGCCGACCCGCGTGAGCGGACCGCGGCCATCGGGATCTGGAGCGGGATGAGCGCGGCCGGGTTCGCGCTGGGGCCGGTCGTCGGCGGCGTGCTGCTGGACCATTTCTGGTGGGGGTCGGTGTTCCTGATCAACGTGCCGATCATGGCGCTGGTGCTGGTCTGCGGGTTCCTGGTGCTGCCGGAGTCGCGCGGCCCCGCCGGGCGGGTGGACGGGCCCAGCGTGGTGCTGTCCTTCGCCGGTGTCGTGACGGCCGTCTACGCGGTCAAGGAGGCCGCCCACCAGGGCCTGGCGCACGCCGACGTGCTGGGGGCGGCCGTGGTGGGGGCGGTGTGCCTGGTGCTGTTCGTCCGGCGGCAGGGCCGGCTGGCCACGCCGCTGATCGACGTACGGCTGTTCCGGCGGCGGGCCTTCAGCGCGTCCGTGGGCACGAACCTGCTGGCGATCTTCGCGTTGTCGGCCATGAACCTGCTGTTCGCCTGGTACCTGCAGCTCGTCCTGGGGTGGACCCCGCTCCAGGCCGGGCTGGCGCAACTGCCCGGCGGTCTCAGCGGCGCGGTGGGCGGGGTGCTCGCGGCCCGGCTCATCGGCCGGCTCGGCAGGAACGGCGTGGTCGCGCTCGGCCTGGCGCTGAACGCCGGCGCGTTCGTCCGGTACGCCATGCTCGGCACCGAGCTGGACTATCTCACCCTGCTGCCGGTGATGATGATCGGCGGGCTGGGGGTCGGGCTCACCTTCACCGTGAACAACGACAACATCCTGGCCACCGCGCCCAAGGAGCGGGCGGGGGCGGCGGCCGCGGTGTCGGAGACGGCGTTCGAGCTGGGCGGGGCGCTGGGCATCGCGGTCCTGGGGACGGTGCTCAACAGCGTCTACCGCGCGAACCTGCTGGTGCCCGCGGGGGTGCCCGGCGAGGCTGCGCGGGAGTCGATCGCCGGGGCCACCGCCACGGCGGCGGAGCTGCCCCCGCAGGCGGCCGGTGAGCTGATGCGCGCGGCGCGCACGGCGTTCGTGTCGGGGATGCAGGTGACGACGCTGGTCACGGCGGTCCTGCTGGCCGTGGTCGCGGTGTTCGCGCTGGCCTGGCTGCGCGGCGTGCCGAAGGTCATCCAGGAAGAGCAGCCGGTCCCTCGGTGAGCGACGGGGTCTGCGCCGCGGGCCTGGCGGGCAGCGGGCGCAGGCTGCGCACCCTGGCCAGCACGAGCAGCGCGGCCACGCCCGTCGCCGCCGGCGCGACGACGAACGCCAGGGACGCGCCGAAGTGGTCCACGAGCTGCCCGGCGACCGACGACCCGGCCGCGATGCCGAGGGCGATGCCGCCGTTCAGCCAGGTGAACGCCTCGGTGCGGACCTCCGCCGCGACCAGGCCCTCGACCAGGGTGTAGCCGGTGATCACCACGGGGGCGATCACCAGGCCGGCCAGGGCGGCGGCGACGTACATGTGGGGGACGGCTCCGGCGAGCGTGAACGCGCTGGTCGCGACCGCGAGCAGGGCCAGCCCGGCGACCAGCCGGGCGCGGGCGGACGACCGCCAGCGGACCGCGCCGTACAGCAGGCCGCCGAGCATGCTGGCGCCGGAGAAGACGCCGTAGACGGGTCCGGCGGCGGCGGGCGCGTGCAGGGCGGTGGTGAGCGAGGTGACGCCGACCTGGAGGCTGCCGAAGACCGACCCCATGGCCAGGAAGGCGGCGGCCAGCAGCGCCACGCCGCGCCGCCGCAGCACGCCCTTGGAGGCGGCGATCCTGACCGGCACCGGCTCGGGCGCGCCCGTCCGGACGGCGGCGAAGACGACCGTGCCCACCAGGATCAGCACCAGCCCGCCGAGCAGCGCGACCACCGGCGAGTACGCCGTGGACAGCCCCACCAGCAGCACCGGGGCCAGCGTGAACGTCAGCTCGTCGGTGATCGACTCGACCGCGAACGCCGTGTTCAGCCTGCCGGTGCCGCCGAGCCGGTGCGCCCAGCGGGCCCGGACCATCGAGCCGACCTGCGGTCCTGACGCGCCGACGAGGGCGGCCATGGCGACCAGCGGCGCGAGGTGGGCGTGCGCGGCGGCCAGGGCCAGCAGGCCGCCCATGGCCAGGGCGTGCACGGCCACCTGCGGGAGCAGCACGCGGGCCTGGCCGTACCGGTCGGCCAGGCGGCCCGTCTGGGGGCCGATGAGGGCCTGGCAGACGGCGGCGGCGGCGGCGGTGATCCCGGCCGCGCCGTAGGAGCCGGTGGACCACTGGACCAGCAGCAGGATGCCCATCTGGGTCATCGCGAACGGCACCCGGGCCAGCAGCGCGGGCACGAGGAACCGCCAGGCGCCGGGGGTGGCCAGCACGTCGAGGTAGGACTTCAAGGGTCTCCGTCCAGATCATGACGGAGTCCTCCCCCGGGGGAGCGCACCGTCGGAGGTGGGCTTCGACCGGGGTAGATACCGGCGGGTGCCGGCCGCCGAGCGGTCAATCAGTCACTTCAGTCAAACGCGACGAGAGCCGATCCTATTGCAGGAAACGGGCGACTTATTTCATTTGTCGTTGACTTCAACGCCGGGATGCCGGAGAGGTCTTGGGGGTCGGGAGGGGCGGCGTCAGGGGCCCGGGTTCCTCGGGCAGGACCGGATCATCGTCGGCGACAGCTCGTCGAGGCGGGAGCCGATCATCCTGGCCACCCCCTCGATGGTCTCGATGCCCGCCCCCTCCCCCGGCTGCTCGTCGGTCTGCACCGCAAGCAGCAGGTCGCGCCCCGGCCCGACGACGCGGCCGTAGCTGGTCACCGCCCAGGTGTTGCGGATGAACGGGCGTGGCGTCCAGCCGTTCTTCAACGCCACCCGGTCCACCGGGCGGGCGGCCGCGCTGACGCCCCACGACTGGTCCTTGACCACGCGTCCCATCAGGCCGAGCACGAGGTCGCGGTCGCGGCCGGACAGGCCCTCGCCGCCCTCCACCAGCACCTGGAGCAGGCGGATGCGGTCGGCGGGGCTGGTGTTGGTGCCGCCCCAGAAGACGCCGGGCCCGGGGATGGTCTCGGTCAGGCCCATGCGCCGGTAGAACTCGCCCATCGCGCCGCCGACCCGGCCCCACAACGCGTCCGCGGCGCCGTTGTCGCTCTCGGTGATCATGCGCTCGGCCAGGTCGCGTTCCTCCTCGCCCAGGCCGCCGCGGCCGAGCACGAGCGCCGTCAGGATGTCCACCTTGACGCCGCTGGCGGTGATCATGTCGTGCTGGTGCTCGCCGCGGCCCAGGGTGATGCCGCTGTCGCGCTCCAGCATGCTGTAGGCGACCCGCCCAGGGCGTCTGGACAGGTACTGCTCGATGTCGTGCTCAAGCCGGTCGCGGGCCGCCCTCCCAGCCCTCTTGTCCGGAAATTTCAGGACGCATCGGCCGACCGTCACCGGCGCCTTCCGCACGCCGGGCACCCCGGGCAGCCGTCCGGCCGCACATCCGGCCGCGAGCCCCCAGACCACCACGACGACCAGCCATCTCCACCACACCCGCAAACCCCCGCGATCGTCCCGTCTCGGGGGTTTTGATCACCTTCTGCCCAGTGGCGTCAATGGTCACACTCTGCACGTCAGGGCAGGAGCACCACCTTTCCGACAGTTCGCCGTCCGGCCAGGTCGGCCACGGCCCGGCCGGCCTCCGCCAGCGGGTACTCGCCGCCCACCAGCGGCCTCAGCCGCCCGGCCGCGGTCAGCGCGAGCAGCTCGCCCAGCGGGGGCCCGACCATCTCCCGCCGCCCCCGC
>NZ_JBSFGJ010000538.1:0-5831 GCF_053596515.1 Nonomuraea sp. NPDC001684 | reverse complement strand
TCACGAAAGCCGAGTACCAAAAGCACACGCCCCCCGTGGGGCTGCTGTTCGATCTCCTCACCAGGGCCCTGGCTGAGGCCGCCGACGACGACGGCCTCATCGTGAACCACGAGGACGACACCTTCTTCGAGACGTACGTGATCCCGGCCATAGGGCTCGATCCCGAGGACCTGACGGTCCCGATCACCTACGACACCTTCACCTCGATGACGCTCATGGAAGCGCGCATGGAGCTGCTGCAGCTCGGCTACCTCGCCACCCAAGGGAAGGGCGACAGCGTGGACCTCCACCTCGCCCTGCCCCCCGCGAGCTCCTGACACGGCCATGTGAAGCGATTCAGGAGGGCTGAGAGGGCCTACATGCCGTTGAGGCCCTTCCTGAACACGTAGCCTCCAACACGACGAGTTCGTCCGCCAGCGTGCGCTACAGAGAGATCATTTCGCAGAGATCGCGAGACGCGAACCGGACGGAAGATCGCTAACGCCGCGAATGTCGCATGTCGGGCTCGAACAGATGGACGAGCCGCCGCCGCCCCGCGTACGCTCGGCCCCCATGGAGCAACCCGCCGCCGAGGCGCCCCGCGCGCTCACCGTGCCGCCCATGGTGCTGCTCGCCAAGACCAGAATGGCGTTCCTGCTCGCCCGTGCCCTCGTCGTGGAGAACAACACGCCGACGTGGTGGGCCAAGGTCGCGCTCCCCCTCGGCTCCGGCGTGACCGGCGGCTTGCCGAGCATGGATTACCGGTGGGTGACGTACGCGAACCTGACGCGGCTCGACGGCGTCGACTACTCCATGGTGCCGACTCTCCCACGCCGCGACGACCAGTAGCGCCAGGATGGCGAGCATCTGGCCACTGCACACTGTAACGAAAAGTAACGCTACGTAGCGGAAGCTCGGGGGAGTGTTGGAAGGAGAAAGTCATTCCCCCAAGGATGGGAGTGTTCGATGGGTCCGATTCTCAAGTTCGTCGCCGCCCCGGTGGCAGCCGCCGCGCTGCTGCTCGGCGCAGCGTCGGTGGCTAGCGCCGACCCCGTTCCCGAACCCGACGTCGATGACGTCACCGCGAGCCAGTGCGTAGCGGGTGGTGGGCAACTTCGGAATGCGCCACTCTCCGGTGATTTCTGCTGGGGCGGCAGATGGCATGGGGAACTAGTCCGACCAAGCCTCTCAGCGAATAGCTGAGTCGGCACAGAGCGCCACAGGTGTGGGTGCCTGCCCTCCGCCCCGCACCTGGCAGTTCGGGGTCTGCGCACCCCGCGCGGGACGGGGGCAGGCGGTCATGGGGGGCTACCGGGCGGCTGGCCCGTACCACCAGCCCGCCGCAGGCCTCGGGAGCATCGCGCCCGCCCCAGCAGGGAGCGCCACGGGCGCCTCGCCCGCGTTTGGAGCGCTCCCGACAGAGGGCGCATCGCTCCCGCCGCCGTTCCCGTTCTCGGGCATCGTCGGCGGGGTGGACGGCACGCTGGTCGGCTCCGGCTCTGGCTCGGCCGGCTTGGTGGGCTTCGGCTCACTGCTGGTCGGCGTCTGCGAGGGCATCGGCTCCGGCGGGGTGCTCGTCGGCGTCGACGTCGGTACCGGGGCCGAGCTCGTCGGCGTGGGATCCGGGTACGTCGGCGGCGTGGCCGTTGGCGTCGGGTCGGGAGTGCTGGTCACGGGAGGCGGCGACGTTGACGGCGTGGGAGTCGCCGCGGGCGGCGTCGGCGTGGTCATGGGGGCCGGCGCGGACGTCGGCATGGTGGTCACCTCGGCCGTGGCTGTGGGCTCCGCGGGTGGAGGCGGGGTCGAGGGCTGCGCCGTGGTGGGCGCGGCCGACGCCGAGGCGGTCTTGGGCAGGCTGCTGGGCGATGAGGAGGGCGCCGTGGCAGCGCTTGTCACGGTGGTGGGCGCGGGCGCGGCCGCCCTCGTCGCGGTGCGATCAAGAGGCGCGCTCGGCGACAGCGACGGCGACGTCGACGTCGGGGTGGCGGAAGGCGTCTCGGTGCCGTACACGGTCGGCACCTGCCACGCCGGATCGGGGCGTACCTCCTCCTCGACGGGGCCCGGCGTGTCGGGCAGCGCAACGAGGAGATCAGGGGTCGGCTCCGCGACGGGCGGTTGGAGGCCCAGCGCGACAGCGATGGGCTTGGCCGCGTCCTCCACAGCCATCACGACCGGCGTGCCCGCCGCCGCGGTGAGCGCCACGGCCGCAGGGGCGGAGAAGCCCGCCGTGGCCTGGACGCTGATGACCGCGCCGGCGACGACCTTGCCGACGACCGTGGACACCGGCCCGGCGGCCTGCGCGGTCGCGCCGGGCGCGGCCGACGCCGACAGCATGCCGGACAGGCCGCCACCGCTGAGCGGGTCGAGGCCCGGCATCGGCGTGAGCGCGCCGTTGCTCATGAGCGCGGTCTGCACCGTGGCGGTGTAGCTCTCCGCGGCGGCCTTGGCCGCGAGGTACGCCGGGCCCGCCACGGCGGCCGCGCCGCCGAGGAAGCGCCGGAGCTGCCGGTAGAGGATGCTCCGGCGGGCCGCGTCGGACGCCGGCCGCCGGGCGGCGTGGGAGGCGAGCGGAATGACGCTGACCGCCTTGTCCGGCACGGCCGGGGGTTCGTCGTCGCCAGCGTTGATGAACGCGTCGCGTTCGTCCTGCTCGGCCTGCGCGTACATGGCGACCAGGCCGTCCACGAGGTCCTGGGGCATCGTGTGCTGGAACGCCCACGAGCGGGACTTGCCGCCGGCTCGGGCGCCGATGCGGTCGTAGGTCATGTTCTCGACCCGGGCCATGCGGTAGACGGCCAGGTCCTCCAGCATGCGGAAGATGGTCATGCGCCGCTTGTGCTCGGCGACCTCGGCGTCCATCGCTTCCCGGACGGCCTCCCAGAAGGCGAGCCCCTCCTTGCGCGGCTGATCCCCGGGGATGGGGGGCAGCCGCCTTATCGCCTGCTCGTACAGGTCTGCGGACAGTTCCAGGAACAGGCGGCGGCCGTCGCGGTCAAGTTCGGTCATCGCTGCCCCCGGGGGTCGGTGTAGCTGGCTGGGCGCCCGCCAGGCGGGGCGGTGCCGTCCGCGTGAGCAGGGACGAGGACCCCCTTCGCCGCGGTGGACGTGACTATGCCGCCCGGGTGCACGGCCCGCAAATGGGCTACGTGGCCCTGTGGAGGGCACCGGGTGGGCACGTCGTCTCACGCACAACCATCTGGTACGGACGCATTCCTCATTCGGGGGTTCTCGCGCCCCACGACGTACGGCCCCTTACCTGCTGCGGCGCACCCCGCTAACCCCTCCTTACGCAGTACGTCCGCCTGTTTGACAAGGGCGAGTGCGGCGGCTGGACCCGCTTCCGGCAGTGCCAGACGTCACAGCCCGGAGGGGGCCACAATGCACATTTCGGAGGGTCTGAATGTGCATTGTGGGTCTTCCCATCAGTCACAGCGCCCCCTAGCGTCGCAGTGTCCATCGGTACAAAATCCCCCGAAGGGATGCATGGTGCCCAACACATCCACTGACGACCGGTTAACAGCCGATTCCGGACTCGCCCGCGATGACTACGCCCTGGAACGCGTGCCTGCCGCCGCCCGCTACGGCTGGACCACGATCGCCATGCAGCGGTTCGGCCTGCTGTCGGCGCTCTCCCAGTTCCTGCTCGGCGCCACCCTCGGCATGGGCATGGGCTTCTGGCAGGCGGTCCTGGCGGTCACCTTGGGCGCCGCCATCCTGGAGCTGGTCGCCATCGCGCTCGGGATCGCCGGCATGCGGGAGGGCCTGTCCACCTCGCTGCTCGCGCGGTGGGCCGGGTTCGGCCGCTACGGCTCCGGCCTGGTGGGGGTCGTCATCGCGGTGTGTCTGCTCGGCTGGTTCGGCGTCCAGTCCGCCGTCCTCGCCCAGGGCATCGCCTCCCTCCTCGGCGGCCCCGTCTGGATGTGGGCCATCGCCGGAGGTCTGGCGATCACCGCGATCGTCGTCCACGGGTTCGCCGGCATGGCGTGGACGGCGTGGATCACCGTCCCCGCCTTCCTCGCACTGGCCGGTTGGGCTATCGCGGTCGAGCTCGCCCAGCGCCCCCTCGGCGAGCTGATCACCTCAGCCCCCGCAGGCCCGCCGATGAGCCTGGCCCAGGGCGCGACGCTGGTGGCCGGCGGGTTCATCATCGGCGCCGTCATCTCGCCGGACATGTGCCGCTTCAACCGCAACGCCGCCGACGTGGTCAAGCAGACCGTCGTCGGCATCAGCCTCGGCGAGTACGTGCTCGCCCTGATCGGCGTGCTCCTCGCGCACGCGCTCCGCACCGGGGACGTGGTCACCATCGTCACGACCACCTCCGGCACGGTCGGCGTGCTGGTGCTGGTGAGCGCGACGTTCAAGACCAACGACTGGAACCTCTACGCCGCCGGCCTCGGCATCACGAACACCCTGCACACCGCGTTCGGGGTCAAGGCCGGACGCGCCGTGGTGACCATCGCCCTCGGCGTCATCGGCACCGCGCTGGCAGCGCTCGGCATCGCCGACCACCTCATCGACTTCCTCGTGCTGCTCGGCGTGGCGATCCCGCCGATCGCCGGAATCATGGTCGCCGAATACTTCGTGGTGCGCACCTGGCGGGCCGACCTGGAGGCATCCCGCGAGACTGGCCAACTGCCGGCGAACGCGCCGGGCTGGGTGCCCGCCGCGCTGATCGTCTGGGTCGCGGCCGCGCTGGTCGGCCACTACCTCACCTGGGGCATCCCCGCCCTCAACGCGCTGCTCACCGCGTTCGTGCTCTACACGGCCGCGGGCAAGCTCGGACTCACCGGCGGCCGCCGCGCCGGGCAGCCGTAACTCCGAGCTTCGCCCTTCTCAATCGGGCGCCGGGACCCGATGTCCCGGCGCCCGCTTCCCCATATAAGACAGGAGCACATCGACGTGCGAATAGGGATCGACGTGGGCGGCACCCACACCGATGCCGTGCTCATCGACCGGGACATGAACGTCCTGGCCGACACCAAGACCGCCACCACCGAGGATGTGACCAGCGGCATCGTCAACGCGCTGCAGACGCTGCTCACGGACAGCGGTGTCGAGCGCGCCGAGGTCAACGCGGTGATGATCGGCACCACGCACTTCACCAACGCCCTCATCACCGGCCGCAACCTGTCCGCCACTGCGGTGGTGCGGCTCGCGCTGCCGTCCGGCCGGGCGCTGCCGCCGCTCACCGGCTGGCCCGCCGCGCTGCTGGAGGCGGTACGACCATCGGTCTACCTGTGCCACGGCGGCCACGAGTTCGACGGCCGCCCCATCGCGCCGTTGCGGCCTGATGAGCTGAAGCGGGCCGCGGCCGACATCGCGGCCAAGGGCATCAGCACCGTGGCGATCAGCTCGGTTTTCAGCCCGGTCACGGCCGAGGCCGAGCAGGCGGCCGCCGACATTCTGCTGGCCGAGCTGCCGCACCTGCACGTCAGCATGAGCCACGAGCTCGGCCGGATCCGGATGTTGGAGCGCGAGAACGCCACCATCATCAACGCGTGCTTGCGCGACCTGGCCGACGACGTTGTCGACGCGTTCACCGCTGCGCTGCAGGCGGTGGGGGTGAACGCGCCGCTGTTCCTGTCGCAGAACGATGGCACCCTCATGGACTCGGAGTACACCCGCCGGTACCCGGTCCGGACGTTCTCCAGCGGCCCGACCAACAGCATGCGTGGAGCCGCTTTCCTGGCCGAGGTGACCGACTGCGTGGTGGTGGACATCGGGGGCACCACCACCGACGTCGGCCTGCTCATCGGCGGCTACCCGCGCCAGGCCGACACCGAGGTGTACGTGGCCGGCGTGCGCACGAATTTCAGGATGCCGGACGTGGTCTCGGTCGGTTTGGGTGGCGG
>NZ_JBSFGJ010000537.1:0-5832 GCF_053596515.1 Nonomuraea sp. NPDC001684 | reverse complement strand
GGGTGGTCCTGCCGTACCTGCTCTGCCTGCAGGAGACCACCCGCCAGACCGTCAACCTGGCCGTGACCGCCGGGCTGGAGGCCCGCTACGTCGAGCGCCTGTACGGCCACGACCGCGTCCGGTCCCGCTCCGACGGCACCGACCTGGCGCCGCTGCACTGCACGGCGACCGGCAAGGCGCTGCTGGCCTTCGACACCGGGCTGCGCGAGGAGGTGCTCGGGCGGGGCGGCTTCGAGCGGCTGACCAGCCGCACGATCACCGGCGTGGCCACGCTGGAGCGGGAGCTGGCCCAGGTCCGCCGGTACGGCGTGGCCTACGCCCAGGAGGAGTACACCGAGGGCGTGTCGTGCGTGGCCGCGCCGGTGTTCGGGCCGGGCGGCGGCGTGTGCATGTCGGTGGGGGTGGCGGCGCCGGGCCCGTCCGCGCCGCTGGCCCGGCTGGGCCTCACCGTACGCGGCGCGGCGCAGGCGATCTCGGCCGCGCTGGTGGTGGCCTGAGGTGTTCCGAATCCTGGAACGCTCCACGGGACGCGTCCCGAAAACGTTCCGCCCAGCGAGACCCCCGCTTGCGCACCCGGCGGACGGACGATCGCATGACCCCATGAACTTCCTTCCCGTCCCGGCCACCAAGGAGGCGCCCGCGACCCCGCCAGATCAGGCCCGGACGACCCCAGGCACGCGGACGCCGACCGGAGACGGGGAGGCCACGCGTGCCTAGAGGCCTGCACAGGGCCACCGTGCTGGAGACCCTGCGCCTGGCCGGCGCCCTCCTGCCGCCGGGCACGCCGCACGCGACGGCCGGCCTCGACCTGCTGCGCTCCCGCTCCCTGCTGACCGGCCTGCACGTCCGGTACGGCGGACGTCCGGTGCTCGTCCGCGGCCCGCGCCGCACGGCGCTGGTGGTGCTGTCCCAGCGGGACGCCGAACGCGTGTTGTCCGAGCCCGCCTTCGTCCCCACCGTGCGCGAACGGGCCGCCGGCCTGCCCTACGACGTGCTGCGGCCGGCGTTCGCGGAAGTGGCCCGGCAGGAGGCGGCCGCGCTGACGGACGGCGTCGTCGACTACGCCCGGCTGGAGTCGTGCTGGCAGCGGGTGGCGCGGCGGTGCGTCTACGGCGCGGGCGCGGCCGGCGACGAGGAGCTGAGCGCCCTGCTCGCCCAGGTCAGACGGGCAGGCAGGGGGCGGGCCAGACGCCGTCAGGAGATCCTTTCCGGCCGCTACGACGCCCGCATCCTCGACCACCTGCGCCGCGCCGAGCCCGGCACCCTCGCCGGTCTGCTCGCCGAGACCAGCGGGCCGGAGGCGCGCGGCCTGCGGCAGGCGGCGTTCTGGCTGCTCGGCTTCAGCGTGACCGCCGCCAGCCTCATGCGCACCCTCGCCCTGCTGGCCACCTACCCCGTCCAGCGCAAGTGCGCCCGCGCCGACCCCGACTACCTGCGCGCCTGCCTGCGCGAGGGCCTGCGCCTGTGGCCGCCGGTCCCGGCCCTGTCCCGCCTCACCACCGAGGAGACCGACTGGTACGGCGTCCCGGTGCCCGCCGGCACCCACGTGATCCTCCCGTTCGCCCCCCACCAGCGCAGCCCCCGCCTGCACTACGCCGATTCCTTCGCCCCCGAGATCTGGCTCGACGGCACCGCCGCCGGCGAATGGTGGGCCCTGCCGCGCTGCGACGGCGTGCACCTGATGCTCGGCGTCGGCACGGCCTTCCTGGGCGGGATCCTGGCCTCGGCCCGCCCGAAGGCGACCGGCCGGCCCCTGTCCCCGCACCGCCCGCTGCCCCAGACGCTCAACGCCGCCCGCCTGCGGGTGACGATGCGCCCGCTGAAGCGGCGTCCGGGCCAGAGCTGACCGGGCTTCGTCGCCACCGGGCGGCGGCTTCTCCGTTAGAGTCTGGGGTGGAAAAAGGCGTACCGGCGGAAGAAACGGTTCGGTTTGCGACGGGATGACGACGGCGAGAGGACGGCGACCGTGGGGCGCTCGGCAGGCACTCCGCTGAAGCCTGAGGATCCGCCGGCGATCGGCCCCTACGAGCTGTTGAGCCGTCTCGGCTCGGGGGGCATGGGCACCGTCTACCTCGCCAGGGGCGCCGACGGGGTCAAGGTGGCGCTCAAGGCCATCAGGCGTGACTTCACGGCCGATCCGGTCTACCGGGCGCGTTTCCACGAAGAGGTGTCCAACGCGCGCAAGGTGGCCTCGTTCTGCACCGCGCGGGTGCTCGACCACGGCGAGGACCGCGGGGTGCTCTACCTGGTCACCGAGTACATCGACGGCATCTCGCTGGAAGACCAGCTGATCGAGCACGGCGCGCTGCCGCCGTCGGTGCTGCACTCGGCGGCCGTGGGCGTGGCGGCGGCGCTGACCGCCATCCACGCCGCGGGGCTGGTCCACCGCGACCTCAAGCCGGCCAACGTCATGCTGACGCTGGCCGGGCCGCGAGTGATCGACTTCGGCTTGGCGCGCTCCACGCACGTCGCGTCCCGGCACACGAACGCCGGCATGGTGATGGGCACGCCCGGATGGATCGCTCCCGAGCAGGTCTTCGAGGGGCACACCAGCCCGGCCGGCGACGTGTTCGCCTGGGGCTCGCTGATCGCGTACGCGGGGCTCGGCGGCCATCCGTTCGGCGAGGGGGACGCGTACGTGATGGCGGCGCGGGCCCGTACCGCGCCGCCGGACCTGCGCGGCCTGCCCGCCCCCCTGGACCGGCTGGTCGCCGCGGCCATCCACCCCGACCCGGCGCGCCGGCCCGCGGCCAAGCAGCTCCTGCTGGAACTGGTCGGCGCGGCCGACGAGCCCGCAGCCCAGCTGGCGGCCACCGAACACCTGACCAACGCCTGGAACCCCTCGGAGTTCCGCCCCCTCGGCCACATGCCCCCACCCGCCGAACGCACCGGCCCCCCGCACCCGCCCTCACCGGCGGAACGCACGGGGCCTCCGCACCTGCCCTCACCCGCGGAACGCACGGGCTCCCCCCATCTGCCTCCTCCTGCGGAACGCACGGGCCCCCGCCCTCCGATGCCCTCCGCGTCGGGTTCTCGCCCCCCGATGCCCCCGTCCCCCGACCGGACGGGGTCCCGCTCCCCCATGCCACCCGCTGCCGAACGCACGGGAGCCGCCGTTCCGATGCCCCCCGCACCCGAACGCACGGGAGCGGGCTCCGCGATGCCGCCTTCCGCCGAGCGCACGGGCCCGCGTCCACCGCACGCGCCCTCCCCGGCCGAACGCACCGGCCCCCGCCCGCCCATGCCCGCCGCCGCAGAGCACATGGGGCAGCGGCCCCCCATGCCTTCGGGCATGGAGCACCCTGGGCAGCAGTCCGCCATGCCGTCGCCTGCCGAGCGCACCGGACCGCGTCCGCCGCAGATGCCCTCCCCGGCCGAACGCACGGGCCCTCGCCCGCCCATGCCCGCCCCCACGGAGCACCCGGCACCTCGCGCGCCGCAGATGCCGCCTCCCATGGACCGGACCGGGAACATCCCGCTCCCCCATCACCAGACCACCGGCCAAGCCCCCCTACCGCCGCACACCACGGGCCAGGGACCGCTGCCCGGGTACCCGCCTCCGCGCCGCAAGCGCGGCGTGTTCACCGGCTGCATGACCGCGCTGGTGATCGTGATCGTCCTGTTCGTGGTGCTCCTGGCCACCCTGGCCTGGATCTTCCGCTCCCCCGCCATAGGCGAGGAGGGCCCGGTACAGGACGGAAAGCTGAAGTTCGCGGTAACCGGCACAAAGTGCCCCAAGCCAGCGAAATCCGCCTCCCGCCGCACCTGCCAGGTCACGGTGAAAGTGAACAACGTCGGCCCCGACGCCCGCGTCCTCTACCCCGGCCAGCAGAAGCTGATCGACGAGGACGAGGCTCTGCACGGCGGCAGCAAGCTCCTGGACAAGAGCGGCACGGAGATCACCCCGGTCCGCATCGCCCCGAGCCAGTCCTTCACCGGCACGCTGGTGTTCGACCTGCCGAAAAGCGCCGAGCCGGCGGGCCTCGAAGTACACGACTCCGGCCTGAGCGCCGGAGCCCGAGTAGCCCTGAGCTAACCAGCGACTCAAACCTAAGCGCCAGAGCACAACCAGTTCAGGGTTAACCAGCAACTCAGACCTGAACGCCGGAACACAACCAGCCCAGGGCTAACCAGCTACCCAGGCATAAGCCCCAGAGCCCGAGCAGCCCCGAGCTAACCAGCGACTCGGCCTGACCGCCAGAGCCCAAGTAGCCATGGGCTAACCAAGAACCAACCCTCACATCCCGGCAAAACGCCGCCCTGGATCGCCACCCCTCACCACCTCGCACCGACCAGCTAACCCCACGCCAAGCCCTCTCCATCAGGGCCGCGGTCTGTTGGCGGTGTGATGGCGGCGTCACCCGAAAAGGCAGGACTCCGAATGAGAAGGCAGGACTACGGACAAAAAGGCACGGCTCGCGACAAGGGCACTCCCCCGTTTCGATGATTCCCAGGGCTCTGCCCCCTCAGAACCCCTGCTCCGGCGACACCACCCCTTCCATCGGGGCACCGTCGGCGAAGTGGCGCACGTTCGCGGCCACGCGTTCGGCCAGGCCGCGCCAGTAGGACGACGGCGGGTTCGCCGTGTGCGGCGTGATCAGGACGTTGTCCATGTGCCACAACGGGTGCCCGGACGGCAGCGGCTCCGGGTCGGTGACGTCCAGTGCGGCACCACCGATCCGTCCCTCGCGCAGCGCCGTCACCAGGTCATCGGTCACGACGAGCGCACCCCGGGCGATGTTGACCAGCCAGGCGTCCGTACGCATCAGGTCAAGCTCGGGAGCACCGATCATGCCCTTGGTGCTCGGCGTGGTCGCAGCGGCGAGGACGACGTACGCGGCCTCCGGCAGCGCCTCCCGATAACGGGCACGAGGCAGTATCCGGTGCGCACCGGGCGCCCGGCCGCTGTCGGTGACCGCGATCACCGGACAGCCGAACGGCTCCAACATCCTGATGAGCGCCCGCCCGATGCCTCCACAGCCGATGATCGCGACCGTCGAGCCGGCGAACTCCCTCGACTCGTTCCTCCCCCACTCGGTGGCCCTGGCCAGCCGGGGCAGGTTGCGGGCCGCGGCCAGCATGAGCGCGAGCGCGTGCTCGGCGACGGGCACACCGTAGGAGCCGGTGGCGGCGGTGAAGACGGGCTCCTCAGTGATCACTCCGGCCTCGGCGTACCGCTCGACTCCCGCCGCGGGCAGCTGCACCCACCGGATGCCGTCATGGATCATGGACCGCAGCTCCTCGGGGCCGCCGCGCCCGTAGTAGACGATCGCCTCGGCCTCCTCCAGCGGCACGACGCTGCCGCCCGACCGCCGTACGGCGTCGACCAACATGGGGACCGGCTCAGGGCCGACGTGGACGGCGACGCTCATCGGGGTACCTCCGTGACGTGCTCGCGGCTGTCTGCCAGGATCTGCTCGACCTCGTCGCGGGCCCGTCCGACGATGTCCGCGGCGGCCCGCGCCGCCTCGGCAGCCCGCCCGGCGGCAACCGCTTCGGCGATCTCGTGGTGGAGTCCGATGGCGGCGGTCTCCAGGCGTTCGGGCAGGAGCAGCAGCTCGCGTCTGGCTTCGAGCAGCACTTCGGTCACCTCGGCGAGCTGGGCGAACATGCCGTTGCACGACGCGGTCAGCAGCACCCGGTGGAAAGCGGCGTCTGCCGTGACGTAGGCCTGGCTGTCACCCTCACGAGCGGCGGCGTCCATGGCACGGGCGTGGGTGGCGAGCTCGTCAGGCACGCGGAGGTCGGGCCTGGACGCGGCGAGCGCGGCGGCGGCAGGCTCGACCGCGGCGCGCAGCTCGGCCAGCTCAAGCAGCTGCGCCTCACGCCCCG
>NZ_JBSFGJ010000536.1:0-5863 GCF_053596515.1 Nonomuraea sp. NPDC001684 | reverse complement strand
CCGGGAGCCGGGCCCGGTCCGGGCGCGTAGGCCGCGCCGGCCAGGGGCCGGCGGAGCCGGCGAACAGGCGGCCCGCCGTGGTGGGGGGTGGGCAGAGGGTAACTCCGCCTCCCATCCGTACCGTTATCGGTAGCGATACCGATATTTCGGGTTATCGGGTGGAAAGCTCCAGCGCGTCACATCAGGCAGCCCTCCCGAGCCGACTGATGTACAAAATCATTGACATGATGTCCGCCTTCTTTTACGTTCATCATGTCTACTTTCTTTGACATGGAGACCTGCCTTGAAGGCCATCACCCGGCACGTCTACGGCCCCCCGACCCTCACCGACCTCGACCGTCCCGCCCCCGGCCCCGGCGAAGCGCTCCTGCGCGTGCACGCCGCCTGCCTCGACCACGGCGTCTGGCACCTCGGCGCCGGGCTGCCCTACCCCGTCCGCCTCGCCACCGGGCTGCGCCGCCCCCGCTCGCCCCTCCTCGGCCGCGACGTCGCCGGGACCGTCGAGGCCGTCGGCCCGGGGGTCACCGGTCTGGCGGCCGGCGACGAGGTCTTCGGCGTCTGCGACGGGGCGCTCGCCGAGCACGCCGTCGCCCGCGCGGACCGCCTCGTCCCCAGGCCGGCCGGTCTGTCGTCCGAGGCCGCCGCCGCCGTCCCGACCAGCGGGCTGACCGCGCTCCAGGCGCTGCGCGACCACGCCCGCCTGCGCCCCGGGCAGCGCGTGCTGGTCATCGGCGCGGGCGGCGGGGTGGGGACGTTCGCCGTCCAGCTCGCCAAGGCGCGGGGCGCGCACGTCACGGGCGTCTGCGGCCCCGGCAAGGGCGACCTCGTCCGCTCACTCGGCGCGGACGAGGTCGTCGACTACACCCGCGAGGAGCCGGCCACCGGCCGCCACGACGTCGTCCTCGACACCGCGGGCAACCGCCGGCTGCGGGACCTGCGGCGGATGCTCACCCGCCGGGGCACGCTCGTGATCGTCGGCGGCGAGAACGCCTCCGGCCGCTGGCTGCACGGCACCGGCCGCCAGCTCCGGGCGACGGCGCTGTCGCCGTTCGTCCGGCACACCCTGCGCGCCCCGATCACCCGGACCGATCCGGCGGACCTGCGCCACCTGGCCGGCCTCGCCGCGACCGACGAGCTCACCCCCGTGGTCGGCCGGACGTTCGAGCTGGCCGGCTTCCCCGACGCGATGGATCACCTGCGGTCGGGCCACGTGACCGGCAAGGTCGTCATCGTCATGCCCGGCCCGAGGTAGGTCACCAGTCGCCGGCCTCGACGCGGGTGTTGCGCAGCGGTTCGCCCGCGCCCCCGGCGGGCGCGGCCCACAACACCGCGTTGGCCAGGATGCGCCGCACGCCCGGCTGGTGGAAGACCGGGTAGTTCTGGTCGCCTGGGCTGAAGTAGAAGACGCGTCCCTTGCCGCGCCGGTAGCAGCAGCCGCTGCGGAACACCTCGCCCCCGGAGAAGGAGCTGACGAACACCAGTTCGTCGGGCGCCGGGACGCCGAACGGCTCGCCGTAGGTCTCCTGCTCGGGGATGATCAGCGGCTGGGGCACGCCCGCGGCGATCGGGTGGGCCGGCTCCACCGTCCAGAGCAGCTCGCGGTCGGCGGTGTCGCGCCAGTTGACCGTGCAGGTGGTGCCCATGAGGGCGCGGAAGACCTTGGAGTAGTGGCCCGAGTGCAGCACCAGCAGGCCCATCCCGGCCCAGACGCGCTCGCACACCCGCGCCACGACCTCGTCGTCCACCTCCTCGTGCGCCGCGTGCCCCCACCAGGTGAGCACGTCGGTGCCGGCCAGCGTCGCGGCGTCGAGGCCGTGCTCGGGGTCCTGCAACGTCGCGGTGCGCACGCGCACCCGCTCCCCCAGGTGCTCGCGCAGGCCGCCGGCGACCGCGCCGTGCATGCCCTCGGGGTAGCGGCGGCGCACCTCCTCCTCCCGCTGCTCGTGTACGTTCTCGCCCCAGACGGTCACGTTGATGCTCACGCGCGATGTTCTCCCTCCGGACCTGCCGCACCTGCCGTCCGGTCCTTACCCGCCCGCCCGCCGGTTCCGCCTCCGATGGGCGGGCGGAAAATGTCTCGCGGGAGGAAGGACGGTTTGGGTAGGTTCGCCAGTGACCATGGAAGTCATGCGAAGCCGCGCGCCCGACGGCCCTCCCGTCGAGATCGCCTGCGACGAGTCCGGCGCGGAGGGCGAGAAGCTCGTCGGCGGCAACACCGACGTGTTCGCCCACGCCGGCGTCTCCCTCGACGTGGCCGCCGCGGCCGACTGCGTACGCGAGCTGCGCCTCAGGGCGCCCTCACCGGTCACCGAGTTCAAGGCCGAGCACGTGCTGCGCGAGAAGAACCGGGCCACCCTGATCTGGCTGCTCGGCCCGTCGGGCCCCATCCTCGGACGGGCCTGCGTGCACCTGACCGACAAGGCGTACTTCGCCGTCAGCAAGGTGACCGACCTGCTCGCCGGCCACCACTCCAGCCTCGGCCTCGACCGGCACGAACGCTCGGCCGCCCTGGCGGCCACCCTCTACCAGGAGGGCCGCCACGCCTTCGGCCCCGCCCGCTGGACGGCCTTCCTCGACGCCTTCAACCACCTGCTGCGCGCCAGGAACGGCCGCGGCCCCGAGATCTCCGCCGAGTCGGCCTTCGGGCTGGTCGCCGACCTGCGCACCACCCCCGGCCCGGCCGGCGAGATCATGGACGAGCTGTGGGCCGCCCGGCCGCTCGTGGACGCCTTCACCACCCGCCTGCTCGACGACCCGCACGTCTTCCCCGCGCTCGACCCGCTGATCCCGGCCATCGCGCACGCGGTCGCCCACTGGGGCGCGGGCGGCCGGCCCGTCTCGGTGGTGCACGACCGGCAGACGACGCTGACCGAGGAGCGCATCGAGCGGCTGCGGCTGCTGCTGGCCCGCCCGGACGGCCCCGCCGGCCCGCTGGTGCTGACCAGCCTGACGCTGGTCGCCTCGCACCTGGACCCCCGCGTCCAGGTGGCCGACATCGTCGCCGGGGTGGCGCGCAAGATCGCCTCCGAGGAGCTCAACGGCCGCGGCGACCCCGAGCTGACCGGCCTGCTCCGCCCGTACGTGGACCTCGCGTCGGTCTGGCCGGACGAGCGCAGCCGGGCCGCGCTGATCGCGGGTCAGCCGAGCCAGGCGCGCGCCTCGGCGGCGGCCTCCGGGTCGAGCACCGGCTGGGAGTAGACCTCGATCAGCGTGCGCATCAGCAGGCGCTCGCCCTCCGGCGTGGACAGGTCGGCGCCCATGCCGCGGCAGACGTGCGGGTACAGGACCGTGACCGACAGCGCCATCGCGGCCATCACCGCCGCCCGCGCCCGCGGCGGCACGTCCGGCGGATCGGCGCGGTCCTGGTCGGCGGCGGCCAGCCAGCGCTCGCCGAGCCGGGTCATCTCGTCGAACAGCGGCGCGGCCCAGCCCTCGGTCAGCGCCCGCGCCAGATAGGCGCGGTAGGGGCCGAGCGCGGCCACCGGGTTGAAGCCGGCCGGCGGGCGGCCGGCGGCCTCGGCGTTGAGCCGGCGCACCGTCTTCATCAGGTGCTCGTCGCACGCCTCGCGCAGCGCCTGCTTGGAGCCGAAGTGGTGGCGGACCAGGCCGAGCGAGACCCCCGCCGACTCGGCGATGTCGCGGATCGTGGCCCGCTCGAACCCGTGCTCGCCGATGTGCCGGATCGCCGCGTCGCGGATGCGGGCCCGCGCGGTGAGGTCCTCAGGGTCCTGGACGGTTGTCATCACACCACCGATTCGTACAGCGGACTGTTCACCGGACAAGCATCCTATACCGGCGTACAGCCCCGCCCGGCCCCGGGCGCGCGGGAGGGGCCGCCGGCGACTACGCTCCTGCCCTGTGCCGACGTTCGAACTGCCCCTGCGCCTGGACACCACGATCCGGCCCTACGACTGGGGTTCCGTCACCGCCATGCCCGAGCTGTTCGGCACCGAGCCGACCGGCCGCCCGCAGGCCGAGCTCTGGATGGGCGCCCATCCCGCCGACCCGTCGATCGCCGGCGGCGTGCCCCTCGACCGGCTCATCGCGGGTGACCCCGTCGCCGCCCTCGGCGCGCCGGCGGTCGCGAGGTTCGGGCCCGCGCTGCCGTACCTGCTGAAGGTGCTCGCGGTCGCGCGGCCGCTGTCGCTCCAGGTCCACCCCACGATCGCGCAGGCCGAGGCCGGGTTCGCCGCCGAGGAGGCGCGCGGCGTGCCGATCGGCGACCCGGCCCGCACCTACAAGGACCGCTCGCACAAGCCGGAGATGGTCTGCGCGGTCACGCCCTTCCACGGGCTGTGCGGCTTCCGCTCCCCCGTCGTCACCGCCGGGCTGCTCGCCCGGCTCGGCGTGCCGGGCCTGCAGCCCTGGATCGACGCGCTCGCCGTCCGGCCTGCCGGGCAGGCCCTGCGCACGGTCTTCGCGCAGATGCTGGACGAGGCCTCCGCGCCGCTGCGCGCCCAGGTCGAGGACGCCCTCGCCGGCAACTCCGACCCGGACCTGGCCCCGTACGCCGACATCGCCGCGGCCTGCCCCGGCGACCCCGGAGTCGTGGCCGCCCTGCTGCTCAACCACGTCGGCCTGCGGCCCGGCCAGGCCCTCTACCTCGGCGCCGGCGTGCCGCACGCCTACCTGGGCGGCGTCGGCGTGGAGATCATGGCCAGCTCCGACAACGTCCTGCGCTGCGGGCTGACCACCAAGCACGTCGACGCGCCCGAGCTGATGCGGGTGGTCGACTTCACGCCCGCCGAGCCGCACCTGGTCGAGCCCGAGCGCCCGGCCGACGGGGAGCGGCGCTACGTCCCGCCCGCCCCCGAGTTCGCCCTCACGCGTTACGAACTCGGCGAGGCCGCCTCCTTCGAGCTGCCTGCCGGGCTTCCCCGGATCGTGTTGTGCCTGGAGGGCGAGGCCCGTCTCGGCGAGCTGACGCTGCGGCCGGGCGAGTCGGCGTTCGTCCCGGCCGTCGCGGGCGCGAGCCTGTCCGGCAAGGGTGTGGCGTACGCGGCCCAGCCGGGCGCCTTTACGATGTAGATCAGCGCGACGGGGACATTTCGGCCCGTCGTTGAACGTCGCGTTCCTAGGCTCCTGCCATGAACACGGCAACCCTCGGCCACGTCGCCATCGAACCCAGCATCCTCTACTTCGGCACCCCGGTCGTGCTGCTGAGCACGGAGAACCCCGACGGCTCGGCCAACCTGGCCCCGATGTCGTCGGCCTGGGCGCTCGGCCGGACCGTCGTGCTCGGCCTCGGCGCCGACGGGCAGAGCGCGCGCAACCTGGCCGAGCGGCCCGAACTGGTCGTCAACCTGCCGGCCCCGCACCTGTGGCCGCAGGTGGAACGGCTCGCGCCGCTCACCGGCCGCGACCCCGTGCCCGACACCAAGGCGGCCGGCTGCCGCTTCGAGCCCGACAAGTTCGGCGCGGCGGGCCTGCGCCCCGAGCCCTCCGAGACCGTACGGCCGCCGCGCGTGGCCGAGTGCCCCCTCCAGCTGGAGGCGGCCGCGACGCGGATCATGCCGAACGAGTCCGAGGACTTCGTCATCGTCGAGGCCGTCGTGCGCAGGGTGCACGCCGACCCGCGGATCGTGATCCCCGGCACCCAGCACGTGGACCCGTCCGCGTGGAGCCCGCTGCTGTACAACTTCCGCCACTACTTCGGCCTCGGCCCGGAGCTCGGCCACTCCTACCGGTCGCAGACGGCCTGAGCGCCGCGGCGGGTCAGCCGGCCCCCGAGGCGCACCCGGCGTACGACCCGACCGGCGACGAGACAGACGACTGGGCCGAGGCCAGCGCAGAGGGCTCCTCCAGCCCGCGCGGCGGCGGCGTGGGACGGTCGGCCGCCACGGTCAGCACGAGTGGCCCGAAC
>NZ_JBSFGJ010000535.1:0-5863 GCF_053596515.1 Nonomuraea sp. NPDC001684 | reverse complement strand
CGACGGCGAGCTCGCCCTCGCCCGCGCCGACGTCCCAGACCAGGTCGCCGAGCCGGGGACCCAGCTTGGCCAGGACGAACGCCCGCACCTCGGCGGGCAGCCCGCTCTCCCACGGCAGCGCCCACTCCGCCGGGCCGGGTTGCGCCCCGGCCACCCAGCCCGGCTGCCCGGGCCGGTGCAGCGGGTCGATGACGAGGACCACGTCGGGGTCCTTCCACGGCCGGGTGGTGGCCTCCCCCATGCGGCTGTGCGTGACGCGCTGTCCCGGGCCGCCCAGGTCCTCGCAGACGATCAGGGCGCGCGGCGTGGTCGGCGCCAGCTCCCTGGCGATCTCGGCGGGGCCGACGCCGGGCGCGACGAGCAGCGCGACCTTGGGATGGGCGCGGCAGGCGTTCACCACGCGGGCGAGCCGGCCGGGGCCGGAGGGGGCGACGACGAGGGCGTCCTCCCAGTTGAGCCCGGCGCAGGCGAAGGCGCGGCTGATCAGCGAGGTGGCCGGCAGGACGTCCGGCCGCAGGCCGTGCGCCCGTAGGGTGCGGACGACTCCGAAGAAGCCGGGATCGCCCTCGGCGACCACGACGGCCGGGCCCCGGTCCGGCCCGAGATGGCCGTCGAGGACCTGGAGCACGTCGCCGTCGTCCGCGGCGCGTCCGTCGACCCCGAGCCGGCCGAGAATGGCGGCGGGGCCCACGACGAGCTCCGCCTCACGCAGCCTGCCCGCGGCCCCGGCCGGCAGCTCGATCCCGTCCCAGCCGACAACCGTGATCATTCAGCCTCACCGTCCTCATCCCCCAGGGTGACGGTTCCGGCCGGGTTTCACCATGGGCCGGCCAGGCCAGTCCGCTGTGCCCTCAGGCCAGGTCGGACGGGACCAGGCTGTAGACGACCAGGTCCTCGCCGTCGAGCGCGGCGCGGGCCACGCCCTCGCGGGTGAAGCCGGCCTTCTCCGCCACGCGTTGGGAGGCCGGGTTCGACACCGCGGCCCGCAGTTGCAGCCGGCGGAAGCCGTGGCGCTCGAACAGCCAGCGGGCGATCGCGGTCACGGCCTCGCCCGCGTAGCCCCGGCCGCGGGCCCAGGGCGCGGTCATGTAGCCGACCTCGGCCGTACGGTTGCGCCAGTCGAGGTCCCTGAGGTCCACGTTGGCCACGAAACGGGTGGTGGTGAACTCCTCCACGGTGAACGCGATGCCCGCGCCCCTCATCCGCATCCGTTCGCAGACGTCGACGAACGCGCGGGCGTGCTCCTCGCTGTAGTCGCGGGGGACGCCGGTCCTGGCCTGGGTGAGCGGGTCGGCGCCGGTGGCGGCCAGGCCGGGCACGTCGGCGAGGACGGGCTGCCGCAGCAGCAGCCGGGGCGTGCGCAGCTCGGTCTTCGGCAGGGCGGGCGCGGGCTCGCCGGAGTCCTCGCGCAGCAGGCCGAGGACGACCAGGTCGTGCGGGCCGTCCTCCTCCAGCACGGCGGCGCGCAGCACGCCTTCCCAGGTGAAGCCGGCTTTCAGCGCGACGCGCAGGGAGGCCGGGTTGTCCAGGTTCGCGGTGAGGTCCACCCTGCGCAGGGCGGTGGTGGCGAACACCCAGGCGGTCAGGGCGCGCACGGCCTCGGTGGCGTAGCCGCGGCCCCGGTACGTCGGGTGGACGCCGTAGCCGACCTCGGTGGTGCCCGCCGTCCACGACGTCCTGAACAGGCTGATGGCGCCCACGATGCGGTCGTCGGCCTCGGTCATGGCCAGGTGCAGGCCCTGCTGCGAGCGGTACAGCTCGTGCACGCCGTGCGCGAGCCACTGGCCGACGCCGGAGGCGTGGACGGGCGCGCCCGGCGGGAGGAAGCGGTCGCCGGGATCCACCGTCTCCACCACCGACCGCACGCGGGCGGCGTCACGGGGGTCGAACGGCCGGAGCACGAGCCGTCCGGCGGCGATGCGCGCATCGGGATCGAACACGTGCGCACCCTACACACTCATGATGTTTGCCCACGAAAGCGGGGGTAGGGGCCGATTCGAGAGGAGTGAGGGAACTATGGAACGTGGGAGCGACAAACACGGTCCGCGCCTGGACGATCAGCAGAAGCACGAGACCGAGGGCATGGTCCGCGGCGGCGGCAGCACGCACGCCGAGGAGTGGAAGGAGACCGAGTCCATGCCCGGGCCCGGCGAGGAGTCAGGGCAGTCGTACCCCCCGGGACACGAGCCCGGCACCCCCCAAGGCATCACCCGGCGTGGCGCCGACATCCGCAGCGACCTGGCCAGATGGCTCAGCGACACCCGTTGGCCCGCCTCCAAGGACGACCTGCTCCAGCACGCCGAGAACGTGGACGCCCCCGACCAGGTGGCCGACATGGTGCGATCCCTTCCCGACCGCCGTTTTGTGAACATCGCCGACGTGGCCAAGGCGCTCGGCCTCGGCATCGAAGAGCGGAGGTGGTGACCTGTGCGTCTCGACTTCATCAGGCCGCTGTACGAGCGGCGGGGCCCGTACGCGTCGGTCTATCTGGGCGCGCTCACCGAGCCGCAGCGGGAGACGCACTGGCACAGCGTCCGTGACCAGCTCGACGGGACCGACCCCGAGACCATCGACGCCCTGGAGGTGGCCGCCAACCGGCCGTCACCCGGCCAGGCGCTGTTCGCCACGCACGGCGCGGTGGTGCTGGCCGAGCCGCTGGCGCGGGCGCCGTACGAGATGGCGACCGTGTCGCCGCTGCCGCACGTCACGCCGATGCTGAGGCAGCGCGGCGAGAACGTGCCGCACCTGCGCGTCATCGTGGACCACGCCGGGGCCGAGCTGTCGGTGTTCGGCGGCGGCGCGCCGCGCACGACCACCGTGGAGGCGGCCGACTGGCCGCTGCAGAAGACCGCCCAGGGCGGCTGGTCGCAGAAGCGGTACGAGCGGGGCGCCGAGGAGACGTGGGAGAAGAACGCGGTCGCCGTCGCCCGCGAGATCGACGAGCAGGTGCGCAGGATCGGCGCCGAGCTGATCATCGTGGCCGGCGAGCCGAAGTCACGCTCCTACCTGCTGCAACACCTCAGCACCAAGTCCGCCGACCGGGTGATGATGGTCGAGCACGGCAGCCGCTCCGACCACGGCCAGTTCGAGGCCGACGTCGAGCGCGCGCTGGACGACTGGCTCGAACGCCGCCGCGCCGAGCTGCTCGACCGCCACCGCGAGTCCTCGGGCCCGGCCGGCCTGTCCCAGGTGGCGCACGCCCTGCGCGAGGGCAGGGTGCACGCGGTGCTCATGCCCGCCCAGCTCGACCGGACCGTGTGGACCGGCGAGGGCGGCACCCAGCTCTCCACCGACCAGGGCGAGCTGCGGCGCTGGGGCGTCGAGCAGCCGGTCGAGGAGCGCGCGGACTCGGCCGTGGTCAGGGCCGCCGCCATGACGGACGCCGAACTGTGGTTCACCGACGACGTGCAGGACGTGGCCGCCGTGCTCAGGTACTGACGGCCCGCGCCGTCGCCGCGGTGAGAGGTGCTGACGGCCCGCGCCGTCGCCGCGGTGCCAGGTGCCGACGATCCGCCGCGCGGCGCCGGCGTTCAGGTGCTGATGATCACTTCGAGGGTCCGGGGGCCGTGCACGCCCTCGACCCGGTTCAGCTCGATGTCGCTGGTCGCCGACGGGCCGCTGATCCAGGTGAGCGGGCGGGCCGGGTCGAGCCTGGCCACCGCCTCGGGCACGCCCGCCACGATCTGGTCGGCGCGCACCACGCAGACGTGGTGGTCGGGGATCAGCGTCTGCGCCCTGGCGCCCTGGCCGGGCCCGTGGTCCAGGACGATGGTCCCGGTCTCGGCTATGGCCACCGCGCAGGCGGTGATCACGCCGTCGGCGGCGTCGAGGGTGTCCCAGCGCCGGTCGGTGCCGGCGTCCGGGCTGCTCGGGGCCGCCCAGGCGAAGCCGTCCGGGACGATCACGCGGCGGCCGGCGGCCAGCTCGGCCAGCTTGCCGGGCACGTCCGCGTCGGGCAGCACGTGCACGACGGCCCGGTAGTCGCGCACCCGCTCGGCGAACAGGCCCACCACGTCGTCCACGTCCGGGCGGGTGCGGTAGTGCCGGGCGACCTCCGTCTCGGGCGCGTCCGCGACCGCCTTCCTGACTTTGGCCAGGATCTCCTCACGCGCGCCCATCGTTCCGCTCCCACCAGTCTCTGAAGGATTCTTCCGGGATGTCGGGCACGTCCCGGGTGTCGGTCCAGGCCGCCAGCGGGCCGGGCAGCCGCCGCTTGGGCACCAGCTTGCGCAGCCGGGCGGCCAGCCGCTGCGCCCTGGCCAGCCGGGCCTGGTCGTCCAGCACCCAGCCGGCGGCCTTCATGCCCGCGCGCTCGGCCGCCGCGTGCGGCGCCCTGGCCCGCAGGTCCACCAGCACCTCGGGGATGTCGATGGCCACCGGGCAGACCTCCAGGCAGGCTCCGCACAGGCTGGAGGCGAACGGCAGCGAGGCGTCCAGGTCCGAGGACATGCCCCTGAGCTGCGGGGTGAGGATGGCCCCGATCGGCCCGGGGTAGACCGAGCCGTACGCGTGGCCGCCCGCGCGTTCGTAGACCGGGCACACGTTCAGGCAGGCCGAGCAGCGGATGCAGCGCAGCGCCTGGCGGCCCACCTCGTCGGCGAGCACGTCGGTGCGGCCGTTGTCGAGCAGCACCAGGTGGAAGTCCTGGCCCTCGGTGGCGCCGGTCCACGTGCTGGTGTACGGATTCATCCGCTCACCTGTGGAGCTGCGCGGAAGAAGCTGGAGGAAGACCTCCAGATCCCGCCAGGTCGGCAGCAGCTTCTCGATGCCGACGACGCTGATGAGCGTCTCGGGGAGGGTCAGGCACATGCGGCCGTTGCCCTCCGACTCCAGCACGACCAGCGTGCCGGTCTCGGCGATCATGAAGTTCGCCCCGGAGACGGCGACCTTGCTCCGGAGGAAACGTTCGCGCAGGTGGAGCCGGGCGGCCTCGGCCAGGGCGGGCGGCTCGTCGGTGAGGCCGTCGGGCACGCCGGGCATGCGGTCGAGGAAGATCTCGCGGATCTCCGAGCGGTTGCGGTGGATCGCGGGGACCAGGATGTGGCTGGGGAAGTCGTCCCCGAGCTGCACGATCAGCTCGGCCAGGTCCGTCTCGTACGCGGTGATGCCACGCCGGGCCAGCGCCTCGTTGAGCCCGATCTCCTGGGTGGCCATCGACTTGACCTTGACCACCTCGGTCTCGCCGGTGGCCGCGACCAGGTCGCCGACGATGCGGTTGGCCTCCTCGGCGTCCCTGGCCCAGTGGACGGTGCCGCCCGCCCGCCGGACGGCCTCCTCCAGCTGCAGCAGGTAGCGGTCGAGGTGGCGGAGCGTGTGGTCCTTGACGGCCTTGCCGGCCGCGCGCAGCTCGGCCCAGTCGGGCAGCTCGCCGACGACGCCGGCGCGCTTGCCGCGAATGGTGTGAGTGGCTTTCCGGAGGTTGAACCGCAGTTGCGAGTCCTCCACGGCTTTCGCCGCATTATTCGGGAAATTTCCGGGCATGCCGAGGAATGTTGCGCTCATCGGGTCTCCTCCGTGGCTGCGAGGATCTCCGCCAGGTGCATCGTCCTGACCCCCGTCTTCTGACGGCTCAGGGTGCCGCCGATGTGCATCAGGCACGAGTTGTCGGCCGCGCAGATGACCTCGGCGCCCGTGTCGAGGATGCCGCGCACCTTGTCGGCCCCCATGGCGGCCGACACCGCCGGGTTCTTGACCGCGAACGTGCCGCCGAAGCCGCAGCACTCCTCCGCGCCGGGCAGCGGCACGAGCTCCAGACCTCGGACCTTCCGCAGCAGCCGGGTGGGCCGGTCGCCCAGGTGCAGCCCGCGCAGCGAATGGCACGTCGGGTGATATGTCACCCGGTGCGGGAAATATGCCCCAACGT